>NZ_JBEXHP010000049.1:25789-43909 GCF_040607895.1 Micromonospora sp. NPDC005220 | reverse complement strand
GGCGTCCGCCCGGCGAGCAGCACGCTGCAGCGGGCGGCGGCGACCGCGCGGGTGACGGCGACGCCCATCCGCCCGCAGCCGATGACACCAACGGTCATCGGGACCACATCCCCGCAGCGGTACGGCGATAGACGGCGAGCGCGGCGGCCAGGTCGGCCGGCACCGGGGCGGGCTGCAACTGGCCGTCCACCCGGTCCATGACGGCGACGGTCTGCCGGCCCGCCGCGATCAGCTCGGCGGGAGCGCCGTCCGTGCCGACCCGGCGATAGTCGAACCCCATCGTGATGCGGTTGCCGTTGAGCTCGGCGAGCGACATCTCGATGTCAACCGTGTCGAAAGCGTGGCTTTCGGCATAGAAGTCGACGGACATCGAGACCGTGACGAGGGCCAGCCCGTCCGACAAGGCGGCCAGCACGGAGGGCGCCTGCTCGGCGAGAAAGTGCTCCCGACAGTGCCCCTGCCAGTGGGCGTAGTGGGCGAAATAGACGTTTCCCACCAGGTTCGTCTCGTCGAACGTCACCCGGTGCCGGTAGCGGTAGACCGGGGCGCTCATGCCGGCGTCCCCACGCACACCGCGACCTGCCGCGCGTCCCCGGCCGTACGCAGCAGCACACTGCTCAACACGTGGTCACCGCTGCGTAGGCCGAGCGTGCCGGACGACTCCCGGCCGGTGAACACCAGCGGCGCCGAGGGCCCGAGCCCGAGCTTGCGGGTCACCTCGATCGCCGTCCACACGCGGAAGGCCGCAGTGGTCTCGTCCTCCCCGGACTCGGCGGCGAGCCGTACGGCGAGGGCCCGGTGCGGCTCCTCCAGTGGCGGCGGGCGGTCGTCCACACGTTCCCAGTCGACTCCGACCGGGCCCGGGGCCACCGTCACGAGGACGAGGTCGTCGAGGTGGCTGGCCGAGGCGCCACCGCTACCCGGCACCGTGACGCGCCCGTCGGCAGCGTGCCGCGCGCCTCCGGCCTCGCCCAGTGCGGCGCCGGTGAGCCAGTCGGTCAGCCGGACGGTGGGTTCACCGTCGCCGCGCGCCGCGGGGAGCACGGCGGCGTCGATCCCCGGATGTCGGTGCCGCAGCCGCCGGGCCATGGCCGGACCGGCGAGGAAGGCCGGCATCTCGGGCCAGCCGATCTCGGCCACCGAGCGCAGGACCAGCCCCGTCCACTCCTCGACGGGGCGTCCCGACTCATCGGTGACCAGCACGTCGTAGACGAACTCGGCTCCGTCCTCGGTGCGCTGCCGGGCGGTGACGGTGAGCACGCCGGAGGGCCGATGCCACACGATGATCCGCTCGACGGAGACCGGAAGCACGCGGCGGTCCGGCACGCAGCCCTGCAGCCCGTGCAGCACTGCATCACGGGCGCCCGGATCGCCGAGCCGCAGCGACGCGTCGAGGTACATGCCGAACCACGCGGTGCCGGGTTCAGCGCGGACCGAGAACACGCACCCGTACGCGCTGAGCGCGTGATACCCGCGCACCCGCCGGAACGCCGGCCCGTGGAAGTAGAGGCCTCCGTAGAGGCCCGCCGCCAGCAGGCCCGGCTCCCCGAGCCGTGTGGCCGGCGCCGGCACCGCCGGCTCGGGTGCCGGCACGGCGCCGGTGGTCACGACCGCCGCGAAGTGATCCACCGCGAAGCCGGTGTCGTCGCTGCGAAGCGCGATCTCCACCCGGCCGTCGTCGTGGACCAGTGCCGCGACCCGGATGTCGCGCCGGTCGGTCACCGTGACCGGCCGCTCGAGCCGGACGCCGGTGAGGCGCACCGGCGTCCCCGGCGCCCCGGTGAGCGCGGTGGCGGCCTGCGCCATCGCCTCCAGGCCCAGCACGGCGGGCAGCAGCGGGACGCCGTCGACGACGTGGTCGGACAGGTAGGGGTCGGTGCCGGCGGTCAGTGTGGCGCCGAGGACGCTTTCCACCCCCGGGGTCAACGCCAGCACCCGCTCGGCGAAACGCCCGCCGGTGCGGTCGTCGTCGCGGTAGCGCAGGGTCGGCCCGCCGGGCAGCCGCCCGGCGGCGAGCACGCACGGCCCGGTGTCCGGTTCCGCCAGCAGGCGCAGCAGCAGGTCGGTGCCGGCCGGGACGCTGATCGGCTCGAGGCCGTCGCGCACCAGCGCGTCGAGAACCCCGAGGCGGACCCCCATGCCGACGCCGGACCAGGCCGACCACTGCACCGTCAGCCAACGGGTGCCGGGCCGCTCGCGCGTCAGTTCCGCGCAGCGCCGGGCGAGCCACTCGTTGGCGACGGCGTACTCCGCCTGGCCCGTCAACCCGGTGCGACCGATGACGGATCCGAAGGCGACGGCGAAGCGCAGATCGTCGCCGAGGGCCGCGACCAGGCGATCGAACCCGTCGGCCTTGGGCGCGAGCGTCGCGCGGAGACCCTCGACGGTCACGTCCTCGATTAGCCGCGGGGTGTTGTGGCCGGCGGCATGCAGCAGCCCCCGTACCGGTCCGTACCGGTCCTGGGCGGCGGCCACGGCGGCCGTGACGGCGGCCCCGTCGCTGACGTCGACCGCGTGGTAGTCGGCGGTGATCCCGAGCGCGGTGAGCCGGTCCAGGCCGGCCCGGACCTCCGGGTCCGCGACCGGGCTGCGCCCGAAGAGCATCGCCGTGGCGCCGGTGGCCTCGCAGACCGCGGCGGCGCACTCCAGCCCGATGCCCTTCGCCCCGCCGGTGACCAGCAGCAATTCGCCGGGGGACAACGGAATTCGCTCGTCTCGGCGGGACAGCGCGAGCGGAGCGGCGACCCGGGTGGTGCGGACACCGTCCTCGTCGTAGACGGCCTCGACGTAGCCAGTCCAGTCGGCGGAGGTCTCGGCGACGAGCTTGAGGCAGCGGTCGTCCACCGGAGTCTCGGCGACCATCACCGCGGCGCCCGGCCGCTCCATGGCGAGACTGCGGCCTACCGCGGCACCCACGCCGCCGTGGTGCAGCACCACCAGCGGCAGCCCGTCGGCCGCGGTGGCACGCAGCGCGGTCACGACCAGCTCCGCCGGCACCGCGAGGCCCGGCGGCAGCAGCAGCAACCGTGCGTCCGGGGTGTCGGCGACCGGGAAGTGCTCGGCGACCCCCTTGCTCAGCGGATGGTCCTCGGCGCCGAGCACGGTCCACCCGCGCCGGGCTCCCGGCCGAACCGTCGGGGCGGCCAGTTCGACGAACCGGTCGGTGAAGGCACGCACCCAGCTGGCGATGCCGGCCGGCGGGGCGTCGACCTCGCCGGCCGCGGGCAGCGTGGCGAGCATCGCGGCCAGCTCGTCGATGGTGGCGTCCGCCAGGGTCGCCGGGACCGCAGGCGCCGCCCGGCCGACCGCAGCCGCGGCGTCCACGGCGAGCTGGCTGACTCGCAGCGAGCTGAGGTGCAGGTCGGCGACGAGCCGGGTGTCCGGGCTCAGCGTGGCCGCGTCAAGTTCGACCATGGCCGCCACCCGCCGGGTGACGGCGCTCAGCAGGTCGCTGTCGTCCACCGGGGCCGCCACCGCGACCGCCGCCGGGGCGGGCGCCGGGCGGGGACGAGGCTGCGGCGGCCGCGCCGGCCCGCTGGTGGTCTCGCAGGGATTGCTCAGGAAGACTGGCTTCCAGTCCGGCGTGAGTCGGCGGCACGCCCGACGTGCGAAATGCGCGCCCACGTCCGGCCCGGCACCCGTCGCGAACAGCGCGGCGGTCACCGTGGCGACGCCGTGCTGGTCGGGCGCGCCCGAGTCGAGAGCCACCACACGGGCACCCGGCAGATTCGCGGCCAGCCCGGCCAGCACGGCGCCGGGGCCCACCTCGATCAGCAGGTCGGCTCGCTCGCCCAGGCGCGCCAGCGCGTCGCGGAAGCGGACCGGCTCGACGAGCTGACGGGTGAGCAGTTCGGCGAGGTCGGTGCCGGCGTCGAGCCAGTCTGCGGTCACCGTGGAGCAGACCGGCCGTCGTGCGGCCCGCCCGGCGAGTCCCGTGAGGTGTTCGCGCAGGGCGAGGCTCGCCGGGGCCATCATCGGCGAGTGGAAGGCGTGCGAGACCGGCAGCGCGGTGGCCCGCAGGCCGGCGGACGAGGCGGTGGCGAGGAATCGGGCCAGCTCGACGGCCGGGCCGGACACGGTGCACTGTTCCGCGGTGTTTTCGCCGGCGACCACGACCGGGCTGCGGCCGAGCAGCTCGCGAAGCCGGTCGGCGGGCGCGGCGACGGCGGCCATCGCGCCGCGACCCGGCGCGTCGCTCATCAGCCGGCCGCGAATGCGTACCAGGTCGAGGGCCTCCTTGTCGGTTAGTGCCCCCGCCCAGCACAGCGCGCCGATCTCGCCGAGACTGTGCCCGACGGCCGCCTCGGCCTCTACGCCCAGCCGGCGCAGCCACGTCAGACCGGCGAGCGAGGCCCGCACGATGGCCGGCTGGGCGACGGCGGTGTCCGGAACGGCGCCCGCCGTGACCGCGAGGTCCGAGTCGTAACCGGCGAGCGGCCCGTCGAGCAGTGCACCCAGCGCGCCCGCGCTCGGATGGACCGGCGAGCCCTGTCCGGAGAACAGATAGCCGATCCGGGGCGCCGGACCCGCGCCGAGGAAGACACCGCCCTCCGGGTCGAACACCTCGGTCTCCGCGTCGGTCAGCGCGGCCACGGCGCGCCGGGCGGCGCCCACCAGGCCGTCTTGGTCGCGCACCACGGCGGCGAACCGGACGGCGCCCGCGGCGACCGGCTCCGCGGCCAACGTGGCCGCGAGATCACCCAGTTCCGCACGGGACAGTCGGCCGGCCAGGTCGGCGAGGTCGGTGAGCCGCTCGGTCAGGGCCGCGCGGTCGGCCGCCGCGCACACCACGACCTCGTGGGACGGCAGGGCACGGGCGGCCCGGCGCTCCGTGTCGGTGACGACCCGGCGGGTGGTGGGCGACATTCCGCCCAACACCACGTGGGCATTGATGCCGCCGAAGCCCATCGCACTGACCGACGCGTAGCGGTCGGGGTCAGGCCACGGCGTCGGCTCCTCGGTCACCACCAGCGGAGACCCGGCGGCGACCAGTGCGGGATGCGGCGACTCACAGCCGGTGGTCGGCGGGATCACCTGGTGGTGGATCGCGAGTACGGCCTTGATCAGCCCGGCGACCCCGGCCGCCGCCTTGGTATGTCCGATGTTCGCCTTCACGCTGCCGAGCACCGCCGGGAGGCGGCGACCGGCGTGCAGTTCGCGCAGCGCGGACAGTTCGGTCTCGTCACCAACCGCGGTGCCGGTGCCGTGCCCCTCCACGAAGGACACCTGATCCGGAGAGAGGCCGGACCGGCGGTACGCGCGCCGCAGCGCGAGCAGCTGACCGGAGGCCTCGGGCCGGGTCAGCCCGCCGTTCCCGTCCGACGACGTACCCCAGCCGTGCAGTCGCGCGTACGGCCGCAGGCCGTGCTCCGCCGCGAAGTCCTCCCGGCACAGGACCATGATCCCGCAGCCCTCGCCCGGCAGGAACCCGGTCGGCCGGGAGTCGTAGATCCGCATGTCGCCGGTGGCCAGCGCGCCCACGCGGGCGAAGCCGACCAGTTCCAGCGGATCCAGGCTGAGGTCCACACCGCCGGCCAGCGCGACGTCGAGGTCGCCATCGGCGAGCATCCGCGCGGCCGTGGCAACGGCCATCAGCGACGAGGCGCAGGCGGCGTCCACCGTGTAGCCGGTGCCGTGGAAGTCGAAGTGGTTGCAGATCCGGCCGGCGATGGTGTTGGACAACGCCCCGGCGAGCGTCTCCTCGCCCGGCGGCGGGAACGGTTCCTTGTACCGGTCCTCCGCGGCGGCCAGCAGTTTCTCCCGCTCTGCGTCCGACAGGTCGAGCCCGGCCAGCGTCTCGGCGAGCAGCCGCTGCACGTAGGGCCAGCGCAGGCGAAGCCCGTTGGCGCGGCTGAACTCGCCGGTCATCGAGTTGCCGAGCATCACGCCGACCCGGTCGTTGGGCAGGCCCGCGCCCGCCGGGCAACCGGCGTCGGCAAGCGCGTCGGCGGCCACCTCCAGGGCCAGCCAGTGGGTCAGGTCAACGGCGCGGAAGACCTCACCGGGAACGTGGAAGCGGGACCGGTCGAACACCCAGTCGCTGAGCACGGCGGCGCGGTCGACGTACGTGTGGTCGACCTCGTCAGGTCCGGGCCGGTGGTAGTCGGCGACCGGCAGCCGTTCCGGCGGCAGGGGCCGGAAGGCACGCCGGCGCTCGAGCACCGTCTGCCAGAGCTGCGCCGGGTCTGCGGCGTCCGGGTACCGGCAGGCCATGCCCACCACGACAATCGGGGCTCCCGTGCCGGTCATGCCTGGACCCCGACCGGCACGGCGGGCTGGGAGGCGCGTTCCGGCGCACTGGTTCCGGTGACCGGCTGCCGCCGCTCGCGGATCCGGCGGGCCGTCACGATCACCACCCAGCGACCGAGGCACACGGTGGTGAGCGCGAAGAACAGCCCGAACTTGATGTGCAACAGCACGAGCGTGCCGTACACCGCCGCGGTTGCCAGGCCGAACACGACCTGCCGGCGCGGCGCGTGCGGGGTGGTTCCGGGGTCGGTGATCATGTAGTTGGTGAACAGGACGAACGCCACGCCGGTCATCGGCAGGAGCGCCGCCACCAGAGCGTGGTCGAAGAGCACCGACCGCAGCACCGCCTGCGCGGCGAAGCCCGCGACCCAGGCGGCGACCAGCGGCCCGCGCCGGGTCAGCTTGGCGTTGAGCATCGTGCCGGCGGCCAGGATGGCGCCGGGTACCACCCAGTCCCAGATCCCGTTGATGTTCGCGGTGAACTGGTACGGCGGCGCGATGCCCACCCAGGTGAAGCACAGCAGGGTCACGGCGATGCCGAAGTTGCTCGGGTTGAGGACGTGCTTCGCCGGTCGCCCGGCGGTGAAGCGCACCCGCACCACGTACTTGCTCGCGATCGCGACGGTGACAGCGAACAGCGTCGGCCACAGTCGCTCGTTGCCGTACAGCAGCATCGCGCAGGCCAGTCCGCCGATGTGCGCGGGCAGCAGGAAGTTGGCGAGATCGACAGCGGATCCGGCGTAGCGGACCGGGCGGCGCTCGGCACGGGCCTCGAGTGTCTCCAGAACGAGATCGAGGGTGTACGCGGTGAGCAGCGCGGCGATCGGTGTGAGCCATGACTGCTCGAATCCGAGGACGGTGTGGCCCAGCAGCGTGAACACGGTGATGGACAGGGCGAACCGGCGCAGTGCGACGATCCGGGGGTCCTTGTTGGCCATGGTTCTCTCCTCGATCAGGACTCGGGTCGCAGCGTGACCGTGTGCCAGCCCGATGCGAGCGTGGTGCTCATCTCGTGCTGTCCGGCGGCGTCGCGCCAGGTGATCCGGACCTGGGCGGACGGGCTGCCGCCGAGGCCGAAGTACAGTTCGTCGGCGTTCACGCCGGTGTGCCCGTTGGCGGGGTACAGCTGGTCGGTCAGCGTCGTACCGTCGGCGCGGCGCACCTCGACGCGGGCACCGATCGCCGCCCGGGTCGCGCCGTTCGCGGTGGGCACCACCAGCCGCAGCCCGAGATGGGTCGTCGCCGGCCCGGTGTTGCGGAACAGCTCCGAGGCGGCCCACTGGTTGGCGACCGCCATGTCGAGCCGCCCGTCGTGGTCGACGTCGCCGACGGCGATGGCCCGGGAGGCCTGGGTGCCGGTCATCCCCAGCCGCTTCGACACGTCGACGAACCGGCCGTCCGGGCCGCGTACGAAGAAGGGGTTGCGCTCGTGCCCGGACAGGCTGTCGCCGGGCCGGAAGTTCGGCCAGGCCCACGGGTACTTGAGGAAGGTGTCGTTGGCCATCGCGAGTTCCTGGAGCTCGGCCCAGCGGTCGGTCCCGCCGTGCAGGAAGCCGACCGCCTGGGTGATCTCCCGGCGGCCGTCGGCGTCGAAGTCGGCGGCCTTGATGTCCCAGGCCCAGCCGCTGCGGGACAGCCCGAGTTCCTCGCTGCGGTCCCGGTACGGCGCGCGCCCGGAGGTGAACCGGCCGCCCGTGCTGACGAAGGCGAAGTTGCTCTCCTGCAGGGCGAACGGCGAGGTGATGTTGCTGACCAGCAGGTCCGGCCGGCCGTCGGCGTTCAGGTCGTCGAAGGCGACGCCCATGCCCTTGAACGAGTCGTGCCCGATCACCTTGGACTTGGGGGCCAGCGGGTCGCGCGTGCCGCTCACCTCGCGGAACTCGGGCCGGCCGGGACGGGACTCGTTCACCAGCAGGTTGTCGGGCCCGAAGTCGTTGGCGAAGTAGATCTCCGGCAGGCCGTCGCCGGTAAGGTCCTGCGCCCCGGTGGCCAGGGTCCAGGCCCGCGCCTGGTCGGTGGTGAAGGCGTCGGACCGGTCGGCGTACGCGGGAACGGGCGCGCCGCCGGCCGCGGGGGTGTTCCCGTCGAACATCAGGAGCCGGTTGCGGCCGCCGTTGCGGCCCAGGGACATGGAGTCCTGCATCCGCATCACCGGGTTGTCGGCGGCCGTCCGGTCGAGCACCCGGGCGCCGTCGGGGAAGTAGTTGCCGATCAGGATGTCCAGGCCGCCGTCGCCGTCGACGTCGAGGACGTTGGCGGTGGTCGAGTTCCAGATCTCGCCGGGAGCGACCACGTCGCTCGCCCGGAAGCCGGCGGCACCGGGTGCGCCACCGCCGGGCTGGCGCAGGTAGACCAGCGGTACGCGGCCCCAGAAGTACACCAGGACGTCGAGTGCGCCGTCGCCGTTGAGGTCGGCGGGGAGGCATCCCATGGGAGCGGTGGTGCGGGCGTCGTACTCGACACCCGTCGGCTGGAGGGTGACGGCGGCGAACCGCTCGCCGGTGCCGGGCACCGGTGCCACCGTGACCGAGTCGTCGCGGGGGTCGACCAGGCAGCGGTCGTTCGGCAGACCGTCGCCGTCGAAGTCGCCGAGGCCGACGCCCGCGCCGACCGCGGAGATCCACGCGGCGAGATGGTTCAGTGCGGGCTGGACCTCGCGGAGCCGGCGGGTGTCCCCGGCCGCGTTCAGCGGAGCCGCCGTGAAGGCGAAGCGGGCGCTCAGGGCGTCGGCGTCGGACGCGGAGACCGACGGCAGCCGGGTGAACAGACCGGCCACGACACACAGCACCACGGCCAGGGCGGGTACGAGCGTTTTACGGACAGCAGGCGGCACAGGTTTTCCCCCTCGGATGGTCACGGGCGAATCAGAGCGACGCGAGTAGCACGCGGGCCCGGATGCGCTGCCGCCACGTCTGGTACTCGGCGGGTCCGGTGGCGGGCGTGCGGAGCCCGGCCTCGGCCTCGCGGGTCCAGTCCGCGGCGGTACGCGGGTCGACGTCGGTGAGCGCGTGAACGGTGGTGGCGAGTTCGGGCGGAGTCCAACCGCCGCGCTGCCAGGCGGCGGCGGCGAAGGCCACACCCTGACCGAGGTCGCCGGCGTGCGCTCCGGCACGGTCGCGCAGCGTGGTGAGACCGTCTGGCGAAACCCCGCCGGCGTACGCGGCGGCGAGGCCCACACCGCTCCAGGCGTCGCCGTGGTGCCACTGCGGCAGCGTGTCGACCAGGTTCGCCACGCGGGTGGGTTCCCCGGTGCCGCGGAACCACAAGCTGCGGCCCACACCCTGGTAGCGGATGGCGCAGCGCTCGGAGCACCGGCGCGGGTGGGCGGTGATGCGGCGCAGCCCGTCGGCGTCGGCGAAGAAGCCCGCGGAGAAGCCCCAGCCGTCGAGCGCGAGCCAGCGCAGCAGCGGGTCCAGTCCGGACAGCCGGGCCCAGAACGGCCAGCGCAGCTTGGCCATCGCCCAGCCCACGCCGACGTGGATCAGGTGGATGTGGGTCGCGCCGTGCAGGCGCAGCACGGCCGGCAGCCGGCGGTTGCCCGGGACGAGAAGGTCGAGCAGTGCGGCCTGCATGGCCAGCCCCTCGACGGCGAAGCCGCGCAGGTGCTCCGGCTGGTCGTCGAATCGCGGAGGCGCGCCGGCGGGGGCGGCGAGTCCCTGGTTGAAGCCGGCGAGGAAGGTTCCCGCGGCGGTCTCCAGCCTGGCGCGAAGCTCGGGAGGGTCGGACGCGAAGCCGCGGACCGTGAAATCGGCGAGGCGGTCGGGCTGATGCAGCAGGCGGCGCCAGCCGTGGGGGCGGGCTTCGTCGAGCGTGGCGTTGTCGGTTTCCATGACGCTCCCGAAGGTTGGTCCACAGTGTCCGTGGGCCAGTCTGCACATCCCTTCTTGAAGAAAACTTGAATTACATATAGTAACGAAACACATTTGGGCAGTTGGCAGCGAACCTGCCTGCGCCTGATGTTCGTTTACTAAGTCAGCCGCGGAATTCGGTGATCTCGTCGGTCGTCTTCGCCCAGACGAAGGGGCTGGGGTGCTCGTTCCAGCCGGCTACCCATGAGCTGATGTCGGCTTCCAGGGCCGGCACGGACTGCCGGGTGCCGCGGAGGATCATTCGGTCGGCAAGGAAGCCGCACCAGCCTTCGACCTGCTTGGTCCAGGACGAGCTGGTCGGGGTGAGGTGCACGCGGAAGCGGGGATGCCTGTCCAGCCAGGCCTTGACGGTCGGGGTCTTGTGGGTGCCGTGGTTGTCGCAGATGAGGTGGATACCCAATTCGGTGGGGACCGAGGCGTCGACACGGGCGAGGAACTTCTTGAACTCCGCCGCCCCGCGCCGCCGAGGTGGGGCACTGACGACGGCGCCGTCGTCCACGTCGAACGCGGCGAACAGACTGGTGAGGCCGTAACGCAGGTAGTCGTGGGTATGCCGTTCGGGCATGCCGCGCATCATCGGCAGGGCCGACCGGGAGCGGTTCAGCGCCTGGATCTGTGCCGTCTGGTCCACCGAGAGCACGATCGCACCGGCGGGCGGGTTCAGATACAACCCGACCACGTCGACCACCTTGTCCGTGAACAGCGGTTCGGTCGAGAGCTTGAATGGGTCTTCCTGGTGTGGCCTGAGGTTGAATCTGCGCCAGATCCGCCCGACGGTCGACTTCGACAAACCCGATTTCTCGGCCATTGACCTGCGGGACCAGTGGGTGGCAGCCGAGGGCGTTTCCGCCAACGTGGACACCAGCACCTCTTCCACCTGGTCGATACCGATCGACGGTGGACGGCCCGGCCGATCCTCGTCGATCAGACCAGCCAGACGCCTTTGTACGAACCGGCTGCGCCACTTGCCCACAGTCGGCCGGGACACCCGCAGATCGGCGGCCACGGCGGCGTTTGTCGCTCCCGGCTCGGCGCACGCCAGCACGATCCGGCACCGCAGGGCCAGAGCCTGAGAAGACTTCGCCCGCCGCGACAGGCGCACCAGCGTCGCACGCTCCTCGTCGGTCAACACCAACTCGGCCTTCGGCCGCCCAGTCCTCGGCATACGGCACAGGCTACACATAGACAACGAATTTCAGGCGGCGAGACAATGCTTTAGGTTTACCGAAGTAATTACTACCCTGACGTTGGTTGGCTTCGATGCGAGCGACCTGGGGGCGACGTGGTGTGTGCGGCAATTGTGGAGATTAAAGTCCTCGGTGCCATCCACGCCGTAATCGATTCTCACAAGGTCAACCTCGGGTCCCGCAAACAACGGGCACTCATCGCCCTGCTGGCCCTGCGCCACGGCGCCCCGGTGCCGATCGACGAGATCACCGCGGCGCTCTGGGAGAACCAGTCGCCCAGCGCGCCACAGTCGCTGGTGCACACGTACATCGCCCGGCTGCGCCAGGTGATGGAACCGCACACCCCGGCGCGGCAGCGCACAAACGTGATCGGGCACAGCGGCACGGGGTACCAGCTGCGGCTCCCGCTCGACGCGGTGGACGTCAGTCGTTTCCACAGTTACGCCGACCACGGGCTGCAACTGCTCGCCTCCGGCGCCCCCGGAAAGGCGTACGGACTGCTGCGAAGGGCACTCGGCGAGTGGCCCATCGCGCTGACCACGGGCCTCGAGTCCCTGCTGCCCGCGTGCGAAGACGTCACCCTGCTGCGGGGCAAGTGGACCACAGTGGCCATGGCGTACGTCCGGGCCGGACTGACCAGCCAGGACGCAGTCGCCGTCCTGCCCACCGCCGAACGTCTCGCCTGGGTGGACCCACTCAACGAGGCCGCGCAGGCGCTCTACCTGGAGACCCAGCGACGCACCGGGCACGGTGCCTCGGCCCTGTCCCACTACGACCGGATCCGCATCAGGCTGCAGGCCGAGCTCGGCGTCGACCCCGGCCACGAGCTGCGCCGCGTGCACCGGCAACTGGTCGCCGACAGCGGGAGCCGAAACCCAGGGCCGGCAGCCGGCGGCTGGCTCGGGCCGGGACCGGCGGTCGATCCGCTCGTCGACCGGGAGAACGAGCTGCGACAGCTGCGTGACCTGCTCGTCCAGCAGCGGCTGGTCACGCTGAGCGGGCCGGCCGGAGTGGGCAAGAGCGCCGTCGCGCGCGTGGCCGCCGCCGACGCCCGACCGCATTTTCGCGACGGCGTCGCGGTGGTGGACCTGGCCACGGCCTGCGACGCGGCGGATGCGGCCGACGCCTTACGGCGAACCCTGCACCCGATGCTCCCGAGCCGTCACACCGCTCCGGTCCGGCCGTTCGACGACCTCGCCGAGCGGCAGATCCTGCTCCTCCTGGACAACGCCGAGAATGTCCTGGAGCCCTGCGTCGGGCTCGTCGACGACCTGTTGCGGGGCTGTCCGCAGGTACGCGTCCTGGTCACCTCACGGGAGCTGCTCGGTCTGCCGTACGAGACGATCCTGACGATCGGCCCGCTCCGGCCACCCGGGGCGGGTACTTCGGCCGACCCGACGGCGCTGCTGAGGGTGCCCGCGGTGAAGCTGTTCGCCCGGCGCGCCGCCCAGGCCTGCCCGTCCTTCTCCGTACACAGCGGTAATTCGGACCTGGTCGCCGCCATCTGCCGCCGGCTCGACGGGCTGCCTCTGGCGCTGGAACTGGCCGCCCGCGTTCTGCGCACCACCGACCTACCCGACCTCGCCGAGCAGTGCCGCGATCCTCTTCGGCTGCTGGACGCGACCCGCCGGGGCACGCCCGCACACCACCGCTCGCTGCACGCGGCCGTGGTCCGCACAGTGGACCGGCTCACCCTTGCCGAGCAGCAGTGCCTCGCTCTGGTCAGCGGCATGGAGGAGCCGGTGAGCCCGGGCATGGTCGAAACGACGGCCCGCTCCTACTGTGACCCCGACGCCCGGTTCGATCTGCGCCCGCTGCTCAACCGCCTGGTGGACAAGTCGCTGCTGATGGCCCGGCATGACGAGCACGGCACGTCCTATCGAATGCTGCGGGCAATCCGCCGGATCGGCCTGCAACTGCTCGACCGATTCGGGACGACACCTTCGGTGGCGAATGCGCTGTGTCAGGAAACAAACCTATGAAAACCGATTTCGGCTGTCGGATATTACCCAGCTGCCCTCCAACCGGTGCAGCAACTACCGTGACGGACTGTCTACGCATAGCTCTCAGGGGGTTGCTTGCTGCTATATAAATTTATAGTATCGAGTCGGACAGCGCTCCGCCGACGACAGTCCGGCCCAGCTGCCGCCGTCGTTTGGTCGATCTCCGCAATCCGTTCAGGAGGTCCCACGCCCCATGCCTGCCTTTCACGACACCGGGACCACCACCCCGCCCGCGGCTTCCGTCCACATCGGAGCAATCACCCAGGCGGTTACCGCGATGCGGCAGCACCTCGACGAGCCGCACCGACTGCACGACATCGCGCGCGCCTCGCTGATGAGCCCGTTCCACTTCCACCGTGTGTTCCGGATGCTGACCGCCGCCACGCCGGGCCGATTCCTCACCGCCGTCCGGATGGCCGAGGCGAAACGCCGGCTCCTCTGCGACGACGCCAGCGCGACCGACATCAGCATGGCGGTCGGCTATTCCAGCTTCGGCACCTTCACCACCCAGTTCACCCGCCTCGTCGGCATGTCTCCCGGCCGCTTCCGCACGCACGGGCGAGCTGTCGCGGACGTGCCGCTGCGCGAACTTGTCTCCACCCGGCCGGCCCGGCCCACGCGTGAGCAGTTCCCGCTCCTCCGCGTCCTGGCCCGCCCGGACGGCTGCCCGGGCCTCACCGTGGTCGCCACCTTCCGGTCCGGAATACCGCAGCAGCGGCCCTCATCCTGCGCTGCGATCCTCTCGCCGGGAGTGTTTCCGCTACCGCTCGCGGTAGCGGAAAGGGCGAGCGTGCTCGCGGTCAGTGCCCGCACCGACGTGACCATCGGCGAGGTCCTCACCGAGGAGCCCACGGCCGGCATCTGTGTCGGCTCCGCCGAGATCCCCGACGAGTCAGTCGCGGCGCAGGCCACCGTTGCGGCCAGCATCCGGCTGCGCCGGCCGGCCCTGACGGACCCGCCGTTGCTGATCGCGTTCCCTTTGCTGATGCTCGAAGCCCCGACCGACTCGCGACGGGCGCAGATCCGCTGAATCGTCAACGCGCCGGCGCCTGCAACGGAGGCCGGACCCGGGTGCGGCCTCCGCCGCGGAGGTCAGACCCGGGCGGCGTACCGCACCGGGCACGGCGATGCGGGCCGCGCCACACCCAGCCCCGCCGCCTGCCGCGGCTCGGCGATCCCCAGTTCCATGTCGTACGAGCGGGTCAGCATCGCCAGCACCGCCTTCATCTCCAGGTCGGCGAAGCGGGCGCCCAGGCAGGCGTGCAGGCCGCCGCCGAGGTTGAGCAGGCCGGCCGCCGCGTGGCCGTCCGTGTCGCGGTCCTTGCTGAACCGGTCGGGGTCGAACCGGTCCGGGTCCGGGAACACCTCCGGCACCCGGTGGGTCACGGGCGGGCAGAACAGCGTCTGCGAGCCGGCCGGCACGGTGAAACCGCCGACGTCGTACGCGGTGACCGTCTGCCGGGTCAGCAGTGTGGTGACCGGCCGGAGCCGCTGGGACTCCAGCAGCGCCTCGAAGAGCCTTCGCTGCCGGTGCAGATCCGTGGCGGTCCAGTCGCCGGCGTACCGCGGCAGGCCCGCGATTTCCTCGTCCATGGCCGCCAGTTCCTTCGGATGCTGCAACAGCAGGATGAGCGACCAGGCCAGTTGGGCCGCGGTCGTCTCGTACGCCGCGTACACCAGGATCAGGATGAGCCCGATGACGGTCTCGTCGTCGAAGGCCGCGCCGCCCGAGATCAGGTGCGGCAGGAAGCCGTACCGGCCGGTGTCCGCGTCCTCCCGGACGGCCCGCAGGTGCGGCCCCATCAGCTCGAACATCTTCCGACGCGCGCGGTCGCGCCGACGCAGGCGTGGCGTCGGCAGGTTGGCCGGTAGGAAGAACTCCATCCCGGCCGCGATGTCGAGGAAGAGCGACCGGAACCGGTCGCCGTGCCGGGCACGGAACCCGGGCCCAAGGAACAACCGTACGGCGATGTCCATGCTCAGCCGTTCCAGGTCGGCGCTCGCGTCGAACTCGCCGCGTGGGCCGAGCCGGCCCAGCCACTCGCTGGTCTCATCGATGATGGCGGCCAGGTAGTCCGCGTGGTTGCGGCTGTGGAAGGCGGGCAGCAATGCGGCCCGCTGACGCAGGTAGTCCGGGTGGTCGGCGGCCTGCATGACCGCGCCGAACATGGGCTTCAGCCACTGGTAGACCGGCTGGACGGCGAGGGTCGTCTCGGGCAGCGCGATGGCCTGCCGGCTCTCGGCGACGCCGGCCACGACGACCGAGCGCCGCGGCCCCATCCGCAGCGCGAACACGGAACCGTGCTCGGCGTAGCCGGCACGGACCAGCGCGACGGGATCACGCATGAAGGCGAAGGCGTTGCCGACCAGCGGCAGGCCCTGCAACGTCGGCGGGCTGGTTGCGGCCATGACGGATCCCCCTTTGGCGCGGGCTCGGGCTCAGCCGGCGGTGGTGTACGAATACCAGACGTTCCAGTGCACGACCAGGCGTCCGCGGTCGGCGGCCACCTGCCGCATCCGATCCTCGGCGGCCGCTCGGGCCTCACCCAGCCGCTCCTCTGGCACCCGCTCGAGCACCATCCGGCCGGCCGTCTGCCACAGCCAGTCCCACCATTGCCGCGGGTCGGTGAACTCCAGGTCGAGCGTCTCGTCGTCGATCCGCGTGTCGGCGAAGCCGGCGTCGCGCAGCAGGCGGTGTATCCCCTCCTTCGAGCGCAACGGGTTGTCGGTACGGCCGGGCACCGGCGGCATGCCACCCTCGACGAAGGGCACCACGGCGTCGGTGACGTGGAAGAACGCGGGGTCGTCGGCGCCGAAGGTGCTCATCGCGAATCGGCCGCCCGGGCGCACCAGCCGGTGGTACCGGGCCGCGGCGTCCGCCGGATCGGGCAGCATGAACATCACCAGGCCCGCGACGACGGCGTCGAAGCTTGCCGGGGCGAAGCCGGGCTTGGTCGCGTCACCGATCCGCACGTCCACATTCGTGAGTCCCTCGTCGGCGATCTCGTCGCGGGCACCCTCCACCATGGCCGGTGCGACGTCGATGCCGATCACCGAGCCGCCGGGCGTCACGGCGCGGGCGGCGGGAACGGTGCAGGCCCCCTGCCCGCAGCCGACATCGAGCACGTCTTCGCCCGGACACAGCTTGAGGCCATCCACCAGGCGGGCACCGATCGGACCGAAGAAGTGGACGCCGGTGCGGTCGTAGCGTGGTGCCGCCCGATCGAACACCTCCGCCAGATCCGGAGTCGACACCGAGTCGTCGGTCGCTTCGCCGGGCATCAGGCACCACCTTCCGCAGGTCCGCCGAGCTCTCCGCGATCATTCTTCGCGTCCGTCCGCGACCCGGCTTCTCGCCGCTTGCCTATCCCGGTCGGTCGTGGCGGCGGGCAACACAGGAGAAGTCCCGGCCCCCGCCGCGCCCCTAGTGTCGAAGGAGAGCTCGATCACCATTGAGGGAGGAAGCTGTGGGTGTACTGGGTCTACACAATGAGTGCCCCCCGACCAACTACTCCGCCGGCGAAGCCGGCGAGATCGTCACCGGCCTCGTGTCCGACGCGGTGGCGACCGGCGCGACACTGCGCGCGGTTCGCGACTGCCTCGACTCGCTGGCATGCCTGGACGACACGGTGCGGTACGTCGTCGAAGCCTCCGCCGGAGCCGTGTCGCCGGACGGCTCGTTCGACGCCGCGAACGTTGCCGAGCAGATGGCGGGCGTCCTGAAGACCTACTCGCAGACCTTCCGGGCCCTGGACGGGACCTTGGAGCAGATCGACACCGCCGTCCGGGAGTACGGGGAGCTGCAGCGGTACAGCGCGCTCGCGCTCGCGAAGGGCCGGGACGAGTGTTTCGAGAACCGGCTGCGTCAGGCCGGCGAGGGCGGCTTCGCCGGCATGGCCCAGGCTCGCATCGCCTACCTGCGCAAGCTGCGGGTGCGGGTGCAGCTGCTCCAGCGCATGGAGCCGATCGGCGAGGAGATTCTCAACGGGTACGACTTCAACGCGTTCTTCCTGCTGTTCATGCAGCCCATGCGCGACCTCGGCGTGGCCGCGCAGGATCTTTACAACGAGACGGTGCGCGGGGCTCTCGTGGCCTACGACACGCTGGTCCGGGTGTGCGAAATGCGTACCGGAAACGCAGCCGACACCTTGCGCCGGGAAATGGTGGGATCGAACTGATATCGCATCCCACGCGTCCGGCGTGACCGCGACGATTTACGCCGGACATGCGCGTCTCAGGCATGGACACGAGGGGTCGATTCGGTAGGATGGTCGCACTGTTCGCCCATATGCCGTGAGATGGGAAATTCCATGGGAATCAGCCACATCACATTGATCACCATCCCGGTCACCGACCAGGACAAGGCGAAGGACTTCTACGTTCGCCTCGGATTCGAAGTGATCAATGACCATGAGATGACGCCGGACGAGATGCCTCCGGAGCCGGGCCTGCGCTGGCTGCAGCTGGGCACGCCGGGGGGCGAGACCACGGTGGTGCTCGCCACCTGGGGCGTGGGCGGTCTCCGACCCGGAGCGCAGCACATCTCCGTGGCGTGCAAGGACGTCAAGGGCCTGCACAACGAGTTGACCTCGGCGGGTCTGGAGGCGTCGCCGGTCTTCGACGCCCCGTTCGGCGCGTTCTTCTCGGTAGAGGATCCGGACGGCAACGGCGTGATGATCGTCGAGGAGTCCGGCGACTGACGGCAGCCGAGCGGGGGGGGGGGGGCGGGGTGGGGGGGGGGCCCCCCCCCCGCGGGGGGTGGGGGGTGGGGGGGGGTGGGGGGGGCGGCGCGCCCCCCCCGCGCGGGCCCCC
>NZ_JBEXHP010000049.1:3782-25779 GCF_040607895.1 Micromonospora sp. NPDC005220 | reverse complement strand
CCGGTTTCCGGGTACCGCCCCCGCTGTCTTGTCCTGCCGCGTTTCCGGTGTCAGGGCGCCCAGCGGCCGCCGCGCATGGTCGACCACGGGTCGACATCGTCGGCCTTGGCCTGAGACTCGGCCTGGGCCCAGGCGTAGATGCCCTGCGCCATCAACGCCGGCGTGCCGGCGGCGAGCCGCCCGAACACCTCGGCACGGGTCCGCTGCACGTCACGGTCGTCGGGAGCGCTCAACGCCGCCCACTCGGCCAGTTGGCCGGCGAGGTCGAGCCGGCCGCGGTCCGCCGCGTCGAGGGCGCGGTCGGCCAGGCGGGACGCCCCGCCCGCGAGCTGCGCCACCTCGGCGGCCAGGTCGGCGCGCGGTGCCGGCTTGACGGTCGACGGGTCACCGTCGTACCAGCCGCCGTAGGTGCGCCAGACGGTGCGGATGATGAACTGCGGATCGTCGTAGGTGGGGCGCAGCCACGGCTGGGCCAGCAGGTCGGACACCTCCGGCGTGACCAGGCGGGCGTGCAGGATCTCGTCGAGGGTGCAGCCCTCATTCATCATCGCCACCACGCCGTCGTGCAGGGTCGACAGCAGCGTCGCCGACCCGAGCAGCGTCTCGCGGACGCGTTCGGCCCCCACCACGGGTACACCGTGGCCGGGCAGCAGGATCTCGGCACCGAGGCCGGCCATCCAGCGCAGCGCTCGCACCCACTCGGCCACGTGGCGCCGGACCTTCTGCGGGTTGCCGGCGTTCGGCGCCACCCAGGCGTAGAAGTCGCCGCAGCACAGGATGCGCCGGTCGGGCAGCCAGGCCATCGTCGCGTCGTCCGTCTCGCCGCGGCCGTGCCGCAGCTCCATCGCCAGGTCGCCGTGCCGCAAGGTGAGCGTGTCGAGATAGGTGCGGTCGGGTTCGCGATAGTCGCTCGGCCAGGTGATGCCCGGAGCGCGGAACTGGCGGCGGTTGATCGTCGCGTTGTACCCGCCGGTCAGCCGGTAGCGGGCGAAGCGCTCCGGCACGGCGGCGTGCGCCACGACCGAGATGCCGGGGTCGCGGCGATCGGCGGCCTCCTCCTCGAACGGTGGCAGCCCGAGGACGTGGTCGATGTGGCCGTGGGAGTAGACCGCGGTGACGACCGGCGCCGTGCTGCACGACCGCACCGCGGCGTGCAGCGCCGCCGCGGTGTTGCGGTCGCCGGTGTCGAACAGCACCAGACCGTCGGCCGTTTCGAAGACGTAGACGTTGCCGGTCGCCGCCCACATCCACACACCGTCATCGATCCGGCGGAGTCCGTCCTTGCGAAGCTCACCCTTGTAGTAGGCGAACAGCGGCTCGTCACCGCGCCAGGCCCGGTCCGCGTAGTCCTCGAGTTCCTTGTCCACCGACACTCCCGGTCCGGTCGCAGGGATCGTGCAAACGGGTTGGCCGAACGAACGCAGGCCGAAAATCGGCCGTGGCGGCAGGGCCCGGACGCGACCGGACTGCCGGAGCGGCCGGCGGGACGACCTCGGAGGCGGCCGGCTCAGCGGCTCTCGCCGGCCGCCTCCGGGGCGTCCTGCGTACGCCGAAACCGGCTGACCGCGCGGCGCACCGGATCGGTCACCATGCGGGCCAGGCCACGGGTGACGAACAGCCGGCTGTCCCGTTGGAAAGCGTCCTGGTCATTGTCGTGCGGGAAGGCAACGATGGGCACTCCCACGCCGAGAAACTTGCACAAGGCGGGCCATCCTTCCGATACTCGATAAACCAGGAGGCGCTCAGCCGGAACGCATTCCTGGACGTCGCGGACATGCTTTTCGAAGACCTCGACGGCATATTCCTCATCATGAATCGGCCCGTCACCGAAATGGCGCCGGAACACCCCGTCGAAGATTTCGTTGAACGCGCCGAAACGCCGGTCGACGGCCCGCAGCGGCACTTGCATGGCGGGGACGAGGAGCCGGCTGAGCCAGTCCTGTCGGTAGGCCATGAAAATGGTGCGCATGCACGAGCGGTGCCATTGCACCGGGTCGCGTACGGTCAGGATGACCTTCGCCTCCGGGTACCGCTCCACGAGCTCGCGCCAAAACGCCGCCGCGGGCCAGTCGACGGTGGACCGGTAACCGGCGAACACCTCGTCCCAGTCCACATCAGCCCCGGCCACGGCCGCCTGCCAGTGGGCCAGCCGTGCCGGGTCCTTGAGGATCTCCTTCGTGTGGTAGGTGGGACCCGTCCCGAGAATGTTGAGAGCTTCCCGCAGAGAGGCGGTGCCGGTACGGCCGAAGCCGACGCCGATGACCTCCATGTCGTGGGTTCCTCCTGCCGATCGCCGGGTCGACCCCCACCGTCAGGTGCGCGCCGTGGCCTTGCGGAACAGTGCCGTGGCCAGCGGTACGAAGACCACCAGCAGGCCGAGCGACCACAGGACCGACGCCACGGCGTCGCTGCCCGGTGAGACGCCGTTGAAGTAGTCGCGAGCCGCGTTGATGGTCAGCGTGACCGGGCTGTTGTCGCTGAACGGCCGCAGCCAACCGGGCATCGACTCGGACGGCACGAATGCTGAGCTGACAAAGCCGAGCAGGAACATCCACGGCATCGCGGTGCTCTGCGCACCCTCGGCGCTGGATGCGGTGACACCCACGATCGACAGCACCCAGCAGAGCGCGAACCCGAACAGCAGAAGCACGCCGATCCCGGCCAGCACCTGCGCGAACGTGCCGTGCAGCCGGAACCCGAAGGCGTACCCGACCGCACCGGTGACCACGAGCGCGATCAGGTTGCGGAAGGTCTCGGCGAGAGTGCGGCCGATCAGCACGGCGCTGTCGCTCATCGGCAGCGAGCGGAACCGGTCCATCATGCCGTTCCGGAGATCCTCCGCGATGCCCACACACATGCCGGCGATGCCACCGAAAACGACGATCTGCCCGAAGACCCCCGGCAGCACGAACTGCTTGTAGTCGCCGCCCGGAACCGAGATGGCGCCGCCGAACACATAGGTGAAGAGGATGAAGAACATCATCGGCTGCAGGATGGCGGCCATCAGCTGGTCGGGACGGCGCTGCATGTGCCGGATGTTGCGCCCGGCCAGCAGCAGCACGTCGCCCACGAACCAGCCCGGCCCCCGGCGCTCGGGCAGCGCCTCCCATGCCGGCGTGGGGGTGTCCCGCTGCCGGGTCGTCGATTCGTCGACGGTCACTTGCGCTCTCCCTTCCGAGCGGACGACGTCTCGGCGCCGGCCGCGGCGGCACGGCTGCCGGTCAGGGCGAGAAAGACGTCGTCGAGGGTGGGGCGCCGGACCACGTGGGTCGCCACCCGGATGTCGTGGTCAGCCAGCCGGTGCAGCGCGTCGGCCACCCGGACCAGATCGTCGCCCATCCTGGCGGTGATCTGCGCCAGCGACCGGTCGGCGACGGGCTCCTCGCCGCCCGGGGTGCGCAGCACGGCGACCGCGTCGTCGAGCCGGGCGGGATCCTCGAGCACGAACTCCACGCGGTCCCCGCCGACGCGCGACTTCAGCTCCGACGGAGTGCCCTGGGCCACCGCCCTGCCCTTGTCGAGCACGGTGATCGTGCGCGCCAGCCGGTCGGCCTCGTCCAGATACTGCGTCGTCAGCAGGACGGTGGTGCCCTCACGGACCAGCATCTCGATCTCGGTCCACAACCCGAGCCGTGACTCCAGGTCTAGACCGGTGGTGGGCTCGTCGAGGAAGAGCACGCGCGGCCGGATGAGGATGCTCGTGGCGAGGTCGAGCCGCCGGCGGGTGCCGCCCGAGTAGGTCTTCACCTGCTTGTCGGCGACCTCGTCCAGACCGAAGCGGGCGAGCACCTCACCGGTGCGCCGTCGGGCCTCGGCCCGGCCGATGCGGTAGAGCCGGGCCACCAGCTCGACGTTCTCCCGGCCGGTGAGGACCGGGTCGACGGCGGCGAACTGGCCGGTGAGCCCGATCATCGCGCGGACCCGCCCTGGCTGCTTCGCCGCGTCGACTCCGTAGATCTCGACGGTGCCGGAGTCGGCCCTGAGCAGAGTGGACAGAATCCGCACGGTCGTCGTCTTGCCGGCGCCGTTGGGGCCGAGCAGACCCACCACAGTGCCGGGCGCGGCATCCAGCGACAAGGCGCTGACAACCTTATTTTTGCCTAGCTGCTTGCTGATGTCCCGCGCTCTGATCGCGTCCGCCATACCGGCACCCTACCATCCACTATATCTTCGCGCAGTTGTTCAACTTGCGTTTCCCATAGTTGTCAGTCGAGCTGCCGGAGCCGCACCCTCAGGGACGCGAAGTCGCGCAGCGGGATCGTGCGCCGCCGCACCGGCGGTGCGGCCAGAACGAGGCCGGGAGCGGCGGCACGCAGCCGGCGGAGCAGCACGGCGATCTCCAATCTGGCCAGTCCCGCGCCGAGGCAGTAGTGGATACCCGCGCCGAAGCTCAGCGGCATGGGACCGGTGCGACCCGGGTCGAACACGTCCGCGTCCGGGAACGCCTCCGGGTCCCGGTTCGCGGACCCGATCAGCAGCCGCACCTGCGCCCCCTGCGGAATGACGACCCCGCCCAGTACCACGTCCTCACCGGTGAAGCGCAGGCCAGGTGCGACCTGCACGGGCGACCCGAAACGCAGCGTCTCTTCGACGAACTTGCGGGTGCCGTCCTCGGTCTCCAGCCAACGTCCACGTGCGGGGTCCTCGAGCAGCAGCAACAGCGCGTTGTCGATCGCGGTGGCCGTGGTCTCGAAGCCGGCCGACCAGAGGGTGAACAGCAGGGTACGCAGTTCGGCGTCGTCGAGGCTGCCGTCCTCGGCGTCGCGCACCTGCACGAGCGCCGAGACGAGATCGTCCCGCGGATCCCGGCGGCGCTCCACGATCAGGGCGTCGAAGTAGGTGCCCAGCTCACGAAAGGCCTCGTCGGCCCGCCGGACCGCGTCGGGAGTCGCGGCAGGATCGACGACGTTCATCATTTCGGGCACGTTGCGGGCCAGCGACTCCCGGTCGGGCTCCGGGATGCCGATCAGGTCGGACATCATGTGCATCGGCATCGGCACCGAGACGTCGGTGTGCAGATCGACCGTCGCGCCGTCGTTCAGGCGTTCCAGCACGCCGGAGATGAGCCGGTCCGACCACCGTTCCATGGAGGCTTGCATGTCGGCCACCCGACGGCTGGTGAACCCGTGCCCGATCAGCTTGCGCAGCCGGGTGTGCTTGGGCGGGTTGCTGCCGACCAGCGAGCTGACCAGCACGTCGTAGGCCTCGTGCTCGACGGCCTGCGGGAACATCTGCGCCATCGCGTCCGGGTGCGCGCCGGGGAAGACCTCGGCATGCTTGAGCACGTACTGCACGTCGGCGAACCGGCTCACCAGGTACGCGCCGAACTGGCTGCGGTAGACCGGCGCGGTCTCGCGCAGCCAGGAGTAGATCGGGTACGGGTCGGCGGTTGCGGCCGGCGACATGAGCTGGATCAGGGCGTCCGGCGCCCCGACCCCGACCTGATCGGACAGTGTCATCGCAGCTGCGCTCCTCAGAGGGTGACGACGCGGGTCAGGACCAGCCGTGCTGATGCGACGGCGAGGGCCGGGGCGAGGTCAGGTTCTGGGCCCGGACCATCGAGTCGCGGAAGAAGCCGCAGATGATCTCGCGTTCCTCGCGCTGCAGCTCGGTGGGGAGGTTCTCCCAGTTGTCCACGAAGATCTGGAAGAGGCTACGGCCCACGCCGGCCGGCTCGATGTAGAGCTTGCCGTTGAGCTCGACGGGCCACGAGGCCCGCCGCAGACCGAACTCCAGCCACGGCAGGTAGGAGGGGAACTGCTGGTTCGGTTCGACGTGGCGGTGCACCGACATCTCCACCACGCCGCTGGCGTCTCCCATGATCAGCGTGAGTTTGTCGCCGTCGGTGAACGTGCCGAAGCGGCGCTGGAGCCAGTAGCGCAGCGACTCCGGCTTGGTCAGCAGCTCCCAGGCGTCGTACGGCGTGGACTCCAGCTCGATCTGCACGTACGGGCCCATCCGCCGCCACGGCCAGCGCCAACTCGTGCCGGTACGCAGATAGCCGGCGAGCTGGTCGAGAATGCCCGGCCACCCGTTGCCGTTCCAGCCGCGCCAGTCCGACGGCGAGTTGAGGGCCTCCTCGGTCGCGGTGATCCGGGTGCCACCGTCGGCGGTGGCGTCCAGTTCCCAGATGACCCGGGTGGCCGGTCCGACGCCGACCCAGCGCCAGAAGTGCTTGAGCTCGGCGTGACCGTCGCGCGGTGGCTCCGCCACGAGCGGCCGGCAGTGGAAGAACTCGCCGTCCTCGAAGTCGAGCAGGACGTCGCTGCCGATGGCGGTCAGCGAGCCCCGGCACCGCGCCAGCCAGAAGCGGATCTCGTCCGGTGTGGTGAGCGCCTGCCAGACCCGCTCGATCGGGTTCGGGATCTCGACGACCGCGACGAGGCGCTCCCAGCGGTCCTGCACGATGGAGCGGGCCTGGATCGCGTTGAGCGGTGGAAAGGTGCCCAGCACCCGCGACGGTTCGAGTTCGGCGAAGTCCGGCCAGGACGTCTCCGTGGTATGTGCTCCGTTCAACTCTGCCGATTCGACGGACACGGTCTGCCTCCCTGGGATGCGACCTGGGCCGGCTCGAGGACGACGGGCGGCCACCGGACCGCTGACGGGCACCACGGATCACCGATCGCCGCCGGAGCGGCGCCGATCGGTGCGTGGGAGTCAGGATCAGGTGCGTCGCGTGCCGCCGTCCGGGGCCGGAACGCGTACGCCGATCGTAGGAAGGCCGGAGGTCTCGCCGCTTCTCGCA
The DNA here is from genome assembly GCF_040607895.1 of Micromonospora sp. NPDC005220. Classification (NCBI taxonomy): domain Bacteria; kingdom Bacillati; phylum Actinomycetota; class Actinomycetes; order Micromonosporales; family Micromonosporaceae; genus Micromonospora; species Micromonospora sp. NPDC005220. Next base: position 19,034 of record NZ_JBEXHP010000049.1, on the reverse strand, counting down.
GCTTGCGCAGCGCTGCCCGGGGCCGGCCCTGGGTCAGCCCTTGAGCACCCGACCGGCGCTGAGCAGCTCGACGGCCTGGCTGATTCTCCGGGCCCGGGTCTCCGGCTGCTTGGCGCCGGTGATCCAGGTGACGTACTCCTTGGTCCGCGAATAGGACAGCGTGCCGAAGAAGGCCTGGGCGTCGGGGTGCTCGCCGAGCGCGGCGGTCAGGTCGTCGGGCACCTCCACAGTGCGCGCAGCGGTGTCTGGTTTCAGGCTGACGCGCACGTCGTCCCCCGCCTCCACGCCGGCCGCGGCGCGGACGGTCTTGTTGACCACGATGTACCGGTTGCCGTTCGGCCCGGTCATCACCGAGCCGGCGTACGGCGTGTCGTTGATCCGCCCGGTCACCGGGATCCGCGCCGAGGCACCCAGCCGGCTGGCGATCTCGGGTGGAACGGTGACATAGGTCCACGCCCCGACCTGCTCGCACACCAGCGTGCCGCCGAACGTCTCGCTCATCTGCGCTCCCTCACATCTCGTCCGCGGACCGATGGCGTCACACCGGGGCGGGCCCCACGTCGGCCAGCCGGTCCGTGGAAACCGTCACGTCGGGGGTGATGCCGAGCAGTCGGAGGCACCGGGTGACCGCCGCCGGCACACCGACCGCCGCAATCTGCCCGCTGACCAGCGCCTCGATCGGGTCGAGCTGCCGCATGCCGAGGCTGAAGAAGCTGCGTGCGTCGGTCCGGACGGTCAGCGTCGGCTCCTCGGCCGGCCCGGCACCGACCTCAGCATGGCCGGCCCGGACGTCGACGTGGAAGATCTCGTCGTCGACCCGGAACTCGTAGCTCTCGTCGACCCCGCCGACGCGTCCGTCGTCCACCATGGCCTCGATGGCGAGGACCGCCCAGGACGCGCGTACCGTGAACCCGGACGGAAGCTCGTGCCCCGCGGCGTAGGCCAACCCGAAGCGGGACAGCCCGAGGATCGGCTCGTGCAGCGACCGGCCCAGGTCGGTCAGCTGATAACCACCGGTGCGTTTGCGAGGCTCGGTGGGCGTCAGCAGGCCGGCGTCGACCAGCGCGGCGAGCCGCGCGGCAAGTAGGTTGGTGCCAATGCCGGGTAGCGCTTCCAGTAACTGATTGTAGCGACGAGGGCCGTGCAGTAGTTCGCGAATGATGAGCAGAGTCCATCGCTCGCCCACCACATCCAGGGCGTAAGCGAGGGCACACTGCTGGTCATAAGAGCGTTTCCCGCGTACCCCGTTCACTTCGTCCACCCTCCGGCTGTCATGCTACTTGAGTATTGCATGACAATTTGGTGGCGGCGAGTGACCGGCTATCCGGGCGGAACCGACCGGCGGGCGAGCTCCCGCGCGCAGTCGGCGGCGGCTGTCCACGCGGCAGCGAAGCGGCGGCGCAACGCGTGTGCGCGGTTGTCCGGTAGCCCGAGGTCGCGCCAGCCCTGGTGGCTGAACTCCAACCGCTGGCGGTCGGCCAGCGGTTGCACAGCCACCTCCGCAGTGGTGCCGGCACCGCGCTCGGTGACCTGCACGGTGAACGTCACCGCCCCCTCCCGCGTCGACCAGTCGTCCAGCGGGAAACGGCGTGGCCCGTCGGCGTCGACCACGAAGAACCACGCGGGACGGAAACCGTCGCTGGCGACCGGGAGCCATCGGTAGAGCACAGACGGTGCGAACGCATCCCAACCCAGCGGCAGGTCGACCGAGCCGTCGATGTCGGACCGCCAGTCGTAGCGCGTCGAGCGGCCGGTGCGCAGGTACCCGTCGAGTCGTTGCAGGAAGTCGGTCCAGCCGGCCCGCATCTGCTCGATCTCGGCCGGCGGCCGCACCGGGTCGGCGTCCTCGACGGTGAGCCGCGCGCCGCCGCCGGCGGCGGGCTCGGGCCGCCAGGTGATGTGCTGCTCGGGGCCGACGCCGAGGAACGACCAGGTGAACTCGATGAGCCGATGGTCGGTGACGCGCACCGGAGTGACCACGAAGAAGTCACCGTCGCCGAAGTCGATCCGCCACGGCGTCCGGACGCGCCAGTCGCCGCAGGGCGTGCCGAACCAGGCGGCGAGACGGACCGGGTCGGTCAGGGCCGCCCAGAGCTCGTCCACGTCGACCGGCACGGTGACCGCCATCCGGACCGGAGCCGCGGCGAGAAGCCGCCGGGTCGGGTCCCCGCCGTGATCGTCCATCGTCTCCTCCTGATCAGCGAACGCGGGCCGGACCACCCTGCGTCCGGCCCGCGTCGATCACACTGCTACATCGCGTCCTTGGCGAGGTAGCCGCCCATCGTGAACCTCAGGCTGGTCACGTACGCGACCGGGTCCTTCTCCGGGTACCGAGTGTCGTGCAGCGGCAACATCCGGTAGATCTGCCCCTTGCCGGGCGAACCGGCCGGCGGAATCTGCCGGACGTCGTCGATGGTCAGGATGATCGGCTCCTTGTTCATCAGCTTCAGGCCGAGCTTCGGCATGTCGAAGATGGCGCCGACCGCCATGCGGCAGGCCTTCGCCGACGGGCCCTCACCGGCGTACGGGTCGAAGGGCGTTCGGATCTGACCGGTCGACAGGCAGTCGGGGTTCAGCGTGACGGTGATCTCGCCGAGTTCCTCGCAGCTGCCGGTCATCTTCATCTCGATCAGGTTCGTGTAGACCTCGGCGGTCGCCCAGTCCTCGGAGGTCGGCTGCGAGCGCACGACGCGGACGTAACCCTCGAACGGCACGGTGTACTCGCCGACGCCGGGCACGGCGAACGTGTCGACCGAGGTGATGCCGAGGTTGTCGATGCCGGGAACCGGCGGCGTCCACGGCTTGACCTCGGTGCCGACGTACCGGTTGGGGACGCCGTCGGTGGAAACCGGCCGGCCGTAGATCACGGAGGGCTTGCTGGTCGGGGCTGTCATGGTCTTCTCCTCCTGAAAGTTCGGCGCGGCCTGGGCCGCCCCGGACGCATCACATGGATCGGGGGAACGGATGCGGGGTACCGCGCCCGTCAGGGCATCAGCGCGGTGTGGTCGCAGCAGGTCAGGCCGGCCTCGTCCGGGACACCGTCCTGGTCGGAGTCGATCTCGCCGTCGACCGTGGAGTACACGTCGCGCGAGTTCATGTCGATGCGCCCGTCGCCGTCCCAGTCGTTCAGCTTGCCCTTGAACGTGCCGAGGATGAAAGCGTTGGTCATCGGGCCGACCTCGGGGTCGTGGAGCGTGGACAGCACGCCGTTGCCCGGGGTGAGGACCTGCTCGATCGAGCGGCCGGCGATGCGGGCCAGGTTGACGTAACCCCAGCCCTGGAAGCGGCCGCGGACGTAGCGGATCGCGGCCTCCTCGCGGATCTGGAACTTCGGCTCCAGGTGCCAGGTGCCGTACCGGGCGAACCCGATGTTCGCTTTGCGTACGCCCTCGCTCGGGTCGTCGGCACGGCCGGACTTGAAGAAGGTCCTCGGCACCAGGGACTCGAAGAAGAAGTTGCCCCGGTCGCGGCGCGTCCGGTCGGTGAAGCCACGGAACAGGTAGTTGTCGCAGTGCGGCGAACCGTCGGCGTGCAGGCCGGAGATCGTCTTGGCGATCACCAACTGGCGCTCGCGGGTCTGCACGTTGGGGCAGGCGTGGGCCTGGCCGTAGATCCGCGCGAGGCCCTGCGGGGCCAGCGAGATCTTGCCCCAGTGCGTGTTCGACTCGTCGAGACGCACGTACAGGTCGCAGTGGATCAGCAGGTAGATGGTCTCGTCGAAGGTGCGGCCCGGCGTGTAGAGAGCGTCCCGGCCGTCGAACGACGGGTCACCGCTCTGCAGCTCGCTGATGAACAGCTTGGACCATTCGGCGATCTCCGGGTCGGCGTCGCCGAGGAACTTCTGCAACGTCGAGATCGCCTGGGCGCCGCCCAGCTTCTCGATCGCCCACAGCGCGTCCCACCGCACCTCCCGGTTGGTGTCGTGGCGGACGACCTCCTCCAGGAGTTCGAAGGCGTCGGCCTGGTCGCGATCGGCGTACTCGTACATCGCCTGCTCGCGCATGGCCGGGTCGGCGTGGTGCAGGGCGTCGTGACGCAGTTCGTCGTTCGTGCGGTTGTCGAGCCGGATCGCCACCCGGTTGAGGGCATACCCGAAGTCACTCGCCCACGCCGCCGGGTCGCCGGCCACCAGCCGGGGATCCACGTTGCTCAGGGTGGTGCGGTACGCGAAGTTGAGCGCATCGCGCTGTTCGGTGCCGAGGTCCTCGAGCAGTGCGGTTCCCTGCGGCCATGTCCGGACCTCACCGTCGGCGGACACTGGAGACTTGTTACATAGATCGATCGCCATCTCGCATTCCCTTCGGTCGATTCCCGTCAGGCCCAACACGGAAGACGCTATAGAAAAATGAACCTAGGCACTTCTCACGCCTTTCCATCCCTCCCTAAGCTGTGGGTACATGTAGCGATCGGGGGCTCCGATGGTGGCTTTCACGCCGACGTTCGTACCGCGCTCGTCCCTACCGCAGATGTCCGGCCGCGCCGCGGCGTGGGCGGCGATCACGGCCCGGCACCTCGCCGCCGCAGCCGGCCGACGGCTCACCCGGCGGGCCTCGCCGTCGTCCGCCGTGGGGACGACGCTGCTCACCCGGCTGGGCCCGACATTCGTCAAGGGGGGTCAGATCCTGGGCACGCGCCGCGATCTGCTGCCCGGACGGTGGTGCGACCAACTCGCCCGGCTGAACGACCGGGTCCCGGCGATGTCCGCCCGGGAGGCGCGTGCGGTGCTGGACGAGGCCTATCCGGACGGGGCACCGTTCCTGCGGATCGGCACCGAGCCGGTGGCCAGCGGCAGCATCGCCTCGGTCTACCGGGCCTGGCTGCGCGACGGCACGCCGGTGGCCGTCAAGGTACGGCGCGGCGGCATCGGCCCGCGGATGCGCCGCGACCTCGACCTTCTCGGTGCCGCTGCCGGGCTGCTCGAGCGCCTGCCCGGCCTGCGCAAGGTGCCGATGCGCCGCATGCTGGGCCACGTCTCCACCGCCGTGTTGCGGCAGCTCGACTTCGCGCAGGAGGCGACGGCGCTGTTGCAGCTGCGACACAACCTCGCCGACGTCGCGTCGTTCCGGATCCCGGCACCACTGCCGGCGCTCTGCCGCGATGGTGTCCTGGTAATGGAGTGGATCCCGAACCTACGACAGTTCAGGCCCGACGACCTCAACCGCGAGCAGCGCCGCCAGATCGTCCGGCGCGTACTGCAAGGCGTGTACCGGATGCTGTTCGTCGACGGGCTGGTGCACTGCGACATGCACCCCGGCAACCTCTACCTGCGGGTGGAGGAGGTGGTGCTGCTCGACGCGGGCTTCGTGGTCCGGCTCGAGCCGCACGTACGGCGGCTGTTCGCCGAATTCTTCCTGTCCATGTCGATGGGTCGCGGCCAGCAGGCCGCCGAGGTCATCCTGCGCAGCGCCGAGCACGTACCGCCGGGGTGTGACGTGCCATCGTTCCAGGCCGGCGTGCGGGACCTCGTGGTGCGCAACCACCGCCGCACCGCCGGGCAGTTCCGGCTCGCACCGTTCGCCGCGGAGCTGTTCAACCTGCAGCGGCGGTTCGGCATCACGGCGGCGCCGGAGTTCGTCTTCCCGCTGATGTCGCTGCTCGTCCTCGAAGGGATGATCAACGACTTCGACGTGGACGTGGACTTCCAGGCCGAGGCCATCCCCACCCTGCTCGCAACCCTGCGATGAGGACCGCGCTCGACATCCGGAGGGCCGGGGAACGAGAGGTTGCGCCGTCCGGCGACGCGCGGGCGTACCGGTGGACGGTTGTCGGCCCGGAGCGGCACCCGCTCGCCGCGGCGCTGCGGGCGGCAAGCCGTGACGACGCGCCGGAGGCGGTCGCCGTGCTGCTCGGCCGCACCTTCCACCAGGTCGACAACCGTCGTCTGCTGCGCGCGATCAGGACGGCCGTGGCACGGGGCAGCCGGCTCGCGGTCGTGCACCTCGGCGCGGGCGGCGGCAGCCTCGCTCGCACCGCGGCCATCGAACATCCCGGCCTGTCCTGCGTGGTGGCGGAGCTGACCGGCGGCCCCACTCCGGCCGCCGTGCGCGCCGCCACCGCCCTGGTCGCGGCCGCCTCCCCGGTCACCGCGGAGGTGCGGGTGGACCGGGACGGCCGGCTCAGCACCACCGACTGGCACCCAACCGACCTGCCCGCGGCGGCCGGCACGGCCGGTCCCGCCGGAACCGTGCTGGTCACCGGCGGGCTGGGCGGGCTCGGCCTGCGGGTCGCCGCCGTCCTGGCCTGCCGGCACGGCCTGCACCCGATCCTGGCCGACACGGCCACGCCCGAGCGGCTCGGCACCGCGGCCCGCTGGCATCTCGACCGCATCGCGGCGACCACGGGTGTGACAGTGCGCCGGGCCGACGTCAGCGACGGCGCCGCAATGCGCCAGGCACTCGCCGGCACGGGAAGCGGCCCGCTGGTCGGTGTCGTGCACTGCGCCGGGCTGCTGCGTGGCGGCCCCGTCACGGCCGGCACGGCGGCCGGCCTGACCGCCGTCCAGGCGGCGAAGGTGGACGGTCTGCGCCACGCGCTGGAGGTCGTGGACCGGCACGCCCTGCGCCGGGTGCTCGTCTTCGGCTCCATCACGGCCGAGCGGCCGCATCGCAGCCTCGGCGCGTACGCCCTGGCCAACGAGCTGCTGCGGCGCTGCGCCGTACGCCTCGCGGCCGACCTGCCGGCGGCGGCGACGCTGGTGGCGGAATGGTCGATCTGGAGCGGCGCCGGCATGGCGCACGGCACACCCGGCGCGGTGGCGGCGGCCCGGCGGCTCAACCTTCCGCCGGTGCCGCTCGGTCCGGGCATGGCCGCCGTGGACGCGTTGTGGCGCCTGCCCGCTGCGCCGGGCCGGGCTCAGCGCCTGCTGATCGCCGGACGCTGAGCCGCGGTGGGCGGCGGCTCAGCGCCTCGCCGCGGCCGCAGGACGAGCATCGCGATGGCCCCGAACAGCACGACGGCATTGACCAGGAGCAGCACGGCACTCAGCGGGTCGATCCCGTGCTCGTGAGGCGGGGCGGCCGCCCCGCCGCCCTGCTCCGACAGCCGCGCCGGCCGTACCCCGGTGCCGACGCTGAACCAGAGTGTGCCTGTCCTCTCACCGGCGTCGGCGAGCACGACGTGGTAGGTGACGCTGACATCGCCCCGCTCGGCGCCCCGGACCGTCTGCACCAGGGCCCGGTCACCGCTCGGCCGCAGCTCGCCGACGGACAGCGACCGCCCGGCGACGTCCCGCACCGCCACGTGCGAGGCGACAGCCACCGGCCGCCCGGTGAAGACCAGCTCGACCACAGCCGGCGCCGAGGTCAGGACGGCACCGTTGGCGGGGACGCTGCTCACCACGCCGGAGTCGGCCCGCGCAGCTCCGGTCCAACCGAACAGGACCGCGAGGCCCACCACGACGGCGGAGGCCCACCCACCGCGGGTCACACACCACCCCGCGTCACGGCCAGCGCCGGAGCCATCCGGCGGCCGGCGCAGGCGCACACCATGGCCTGCTCCTCGGCGGGGGAGGGCCGCAGATGCCGGTACATGGCGATGACCATCGGGATGAAGACGACGGAGTTGTAGAACAGGTGCAGCTCGACACGCGGATAGACCGCCTGGAGCAGGCTCGTGGGCACCGCGCTGCCGAACAGGAAGTGCCCGGTCTGCGCCTGGATCAGCAGCAGCAGGTGCTCGATGTGATGCCAGAACTGGAGGACCAGGGCGATCGTCCACCAGGTGCGCGCCTGACCGGCGAACCCCGGGCGCAGCAGGACGAGACCGACGAGCATGAGCAGCGCGTACCCGTAATGCATGACCTCGGACGTCACCAGCCAGGGGTAGAACTCCCCGAGGACACCCCGCGCCTGCGGGCGGGGCCAGCCGAGCGCCCAGATCTGGTACGCCTGGACCAGATGCTCCGCCCAGTGCGCGAGGACGACGACCATGAAGGCCGACAGTGCGATGCGGTGATGACGACCGTTGAGCGCGCCGATGAACCCGTTCGACATGCGGTATCCCCCTCGCCAGCGATCACGGAAAGCACACGAATCGACGCTAGGCGTCACGGGGGCGAGCCCTCTTCTCCCAGATTGCTCATCCGGCTCGCGGGCCGCCAGCCCTGTCCGGTCGGCCAGTCCTCGGGGCGGCCCCTGAAAGAGCACCGCGCGGATCTTTCCACCTCGGTGCGTTGAGCGGTGGCGTCGAATCAGTTGCCGGCGCCGCCGTCGACGCGCAGGATCGTGCCGGTCACGTAGGACGCGCGGTCACTGAGCAGCCAGGCCGCGGCCTGGGCGATTTCATCGGGCTCGGCCTGGCGGCGCAGCGGGGTCATCGAAACCAGGCGCTCGACCAGGCGTGGCGAGTCGGCCTGCCAGGTGTCGATCATGTCGGTGCGGGTATTGCCGGGTGCGATGGCGTTGACCCGGATGCCCTCAGGACCATAGTTGATCGAGGCCGACTCGGTCAGGCTGTTGACCGCGCGCTTCATGGCCCCGTACGCGGGCAGTTCGGGGTTGCCTCGCAGGCTGCCGACGCTGGTGTTGTTGACGATCGCGCCGCGGCCGGACGTCGCCCGGATGGCGGCGACCTGGGCCGACATGGCCAGCCAGACGGCGCGCAGGTTGACCTCGTAGAGCCGGTCGAAGTCGGCCAGGGTGACGCGGTCGACCGGGCCCGGCGGCGTGATCGTGGCGCCGTTGTTGAACGCCACGTCGAGCCGTCCGAACACCGAGACGGCGTGGTCGACGGCGGCGCGCACGCTGTCCGGGTCGGCGAGGTCGGCCACGACGTACTCCGCGGCTCCTCCGGCCGCACGGATCTCGTCCGTCACTGCTTTGAGCTGGTGTTCCGAGCGTGCTGTCAGCAGCACCCGGGCGCCCTCACGGGCGAAGAGCCGGGCCGCCGCGGCTCCGATGCCGCGGCCCGCGCCGCTGACGAATGCGACCTTTTCGTTGAGCAAAGTTGTCATGCTTCGAGCCTGTCCGGGCCGGTCCGGCTCATCCAGTTAGCGACGGTACCTGGATAGCGCGCGCCCCTCCCGGGCAGACTTGTCGCATGGACCGTCGAGAACTGGCCGACTTTCTGCGGTCGAGGCGCGAGCGCATCACCGCGCGCGACGTGGGCCTGCCCGCGGGCCGGCGCCGGCGCACTCCCGGCCTGCGCCGTGAAGAAGTGGCGCAGCTGGCCCACATTTCCACCGAGTACTACACCCGGCTCGAGCAGGCCCGCGGCCCGCAGGCGTCGCGCGAGGTGCTGTCCGGGCTGTCCCGTGCGCTGAGGCTCTCCGACGCCGAACGCGATCACCTGCACTATCTGGCGGGCACGCTGCCGGTTCCGGCGTCGGGTCCGTCGCGTGAGGTGCGCCAGAGCCTGCTCGACCTGCTCGACCGTCTTCCGCAGGCGGCCGCCGTCGTGCTGTCCGCCACCTTCGACGTCCTTGCCTGGAATCCGCTGGCCGCGGGCCTGCTCGAAGATTTCACGACGGTGCCCGTCCGCGAGCGGAACCTGGCCCGGCGCACCTTCCTCGGGCCGGATTCCCGCGGCCAGATCCTGTACGGGGTCGGCGACCACGCCGAGTTCGCCCGGCATTGCGCCCATCGGCTGCGTGCGGCGGTGGCCCGCTATCCGGGCGACGCGGGTGTGACGGCGCTGATCCGCGACCTGCGCTCGGGCAGTGAACACTTCCGCGAGCTGTGGGCGTCGCACGATGTCACCGACGAGGTGATGCTGCGCAAGACGTTCCACCACCCGGCCGTCGGCCCGATCACACTCAACTGCGACGTGCTCGACATCGCCGACCGCGACCAGCGCGTGGTCATCTACACAGCCGTCCCCCGCTCCGCCGACGAAGAGGCGCTTCGCCTGCTCTCGGTCATCGGAACCCAGCGCATGGAGGTCGCCGGCTGACCGGCAGTCACCGTCGTGCGCCGGGACATGGCTGTCACGCCGAACGGGACCTTCCAGGTCTGCTGACTCCCCGCCGAATCACTGCCCTTGGCCGGTCGTCGTGCAAAGGCGAATCACGCGGTTCAGCGTGCTACGGTCCGGAAAATGACCGAAACCGTTCCCCTGACCCACGACGTCAACGGCTCCGGGCCGTTGCTCGTCGCCATCCACGGCATGACCGAGAACCGCCATTTCTGGGACAGTGTGCCGCTCGACGAGCACTTCCGCGTCATTCGCGTCGACCTGCGCGGGCACGGTGAGTCGCCACGGGTCGGGCCGTACGATCCGTGGACGCTGGCCGACGATGTGCACGAGGTGCTGAACACTCTGCGAATCGAGGAGCCACCCCTGGTGATGGGCCACTCCTACGGCGGAGTGGTGGTCACCGCCTACGCCTCGCGTTTCCCCGTCCGCGGCGTTGTCAACGTCGATCAGACGCTCAACATCACGCCTTTGCCCGCGCCGGTCGCCGAAGCCGTTCGCGGAGATGGCTACCGGCAGTTCATGACGGCGGGCTTCACCCGGATGTACGGCGAATTGGATCCGGCCGTGGCCGGGGAACTGAGCGAGCGGCGTGAGATTCGTCATGACGTTCTGGTCGACGCGTGGGCTCCGCTGCTCGATCTGAGCTCGGACGAGCTGACCGCGTTCGTCGCCGACCTGATCCCGGCCCGGCCTACGCCCTATCTGTCGATCCACGGCCTGCCGGTGGACGACTCGTACGCGAGGTGGCTGGACGACCGGATTCCCGGCGCGGTGGTCGAGGTTGCACCCGTCGTCACCCATTACCCCCACCTGGCGGACCCGTCGTGGTTCGTGCAGCGGCTCACCGCCTTCGACGGCACCATCTGACAGTGCCTTAAGCCTCCTCGATGCCCGTCTCAAGCGCCGGAGGCAGGAGTTTCTGCGCGAGGACGCAGGCCCGCCCGAGCACGTCGACCTGGGCGGCGTTGTACAGCGCGACCACCGCCTCGACGACCGTCTGCCGGATGACCTGTTCGCCGGCCGACACATGCGGAGCGGGATCGCTCAACCAGGGGTAGTCGACGATATGTGTCGCGAGAATCGGTGCGAGCCTTTCCGCCAGGTCCTGGCGGGTTGCTTCATCAGCGTCGGCCGGCAGCCCGTCGAACTCCTGATCGACGGGGCCGTTGTCGGCCTCCACCATGGTCCGCCCTCGTCAACGCGGGAGCGCGGAATGCCGTTCGTGCGAGCCAGGGCCAGTAGGTGGCTGACCGCCGAGCGGCCGGGGTGTACGGCCTTGGCATCGAGCAACACGCCGATCTCGCGCAGCGGTGCCTTCGACGACGCGTACGGCTTGCCGTTGACCAGCACGTCACCCGAGGTCGGCGAATCGAGGCCAACGACCATCCGCATGGTGGTCGATTTGCCGGCGCCGTTGGGGCCGAGGAAGCCGGTGACCACGCTAGGTCCGGGCACAGCCCCCAGCCTGGTACCGCGGTTCACTTTTCCGGCCCGCCGTTGGTACCCAGGTTCTACCGGCCATCGCTACGATGAACGACCCCCGTCACTGTTGAAGATCGCCGATGATCTCACCCAAAGATCGGGTCGGCAGGCGAGGCCCAGCGATTCGAACAGGATCAGGCTTGAATTCCGCGTGCGGCGTGAGGGCTGAGGAAGTTGGTGATGAGGGTGGCGAGCTCCTGTGGGCGTTCGGCGACCATCGCGTGGCTGGCGCCGGCGAGGTGCCGCACCCGCAGAGACGGGTTGTTCACGGTGGCAAGTCGTTCGGCGGTGACGGTGCGGTACGCCTCGTAAAGGCTGTGAAACGGCTGTTGTTCGGGGAGGTCCTCGGTGGCGAGAACGAGCAGCAGCGGGCAGCGGACGTCGCGGTAGGCGGGCATCAGGTCGAGGGAGTCCATGGCATCCCGGAGCTGCCGGGTGAGCTCCGGGCCGGGCCGCAGCCGGCTGCGGCCGTCGTCGCCGGGCACGAGGTTGCGTTCGAAGGCCGCCACCCAATTGTCGGGTGCGGCGCCGTAGCGCTGGGCCATGGCACGCTGGCCCGCCAGCGTGGCGGCCACCTGTTCGGCGGTTAGTGGTTCGGCCAGCATCGCGGCCATCCCGTCGAAGACGGCCCGCAGCTTGGCCAGCTCGGTCTCGGCCTGCTCCGGATCCAGCCCGGCGAGCTGGTCTGGACGGTTCAGCGGCGGATTGCCGTCGAGGCTGACGGCACCGGGGCACTCCGGGTGACGCTGTGCCCAGAGGGTGGCGAGCATGCCGCCGAGGGAGACGCCGACCACCGCTGGGGAGGTGAGGCCGAGGTGGTCGCAGACGGCGGCCAGGTCGGCCAGTACGTCGTCCCAGCGCCACGGGCCGTCTCCGGACCGGCCGTGACCACGCAGATCGACGGTGATCACCCGGTGGGTCGGGCGCAGGCGCTCGGCGAGGGTGGTCATCTGGGCGAGGTTGCCGCCAGCGCCGTGAAGGAGCAGCAGCGGTTGTCCGGGTCCGCCGAAGTCGCGGATCGCGATGGGCACCGTCCGGGAGTGAATGATGCTCTCAGGCACGTCGGGTTCCTTCCTTGAGCAGTCGGTCGCGTACGGAGGCGGAGCGCACGCCGCCTTCGGGGTGGCGGGCGAGCTTGTCGCGGGAGACCAGGTCGTGCACGCCCTGGCGGGTGATGCCGAGCATGGCGCCGGCCACCGCGTACGACACGGATTCGGCGGTCGGGTGGCCGACCCGTCGCGCGACGGCCTGGCCGAGAGGACTGCGCCACCAGTCGATGGGTGGGTCGAACGGTCTGTCCCCCGGGTAGAGGGTGGAAATCGCGCGCATGACCACGCCGACGGCGGCCCGGTCGTCGCCGCTGACGATCGTGGTGGCCCAGGATCGGGCCCGCTCCCGGATGAGGGCGCGCAGCGGGTCGATGGCGTTGTGGCCGTCGACCAGGATTTCGAGGGGGTCGAGCAGGCGGATGTCGATCAACCGGATGAGATGCTCGGTCAGTTCCTCGTCGGTTGGCGCCATGCTGTCTCCTCCGCTACTTGACACCTATCGTCAAGTACTTGACGTCGAGTGTCAAGCACGATGGCGTGAGCACGGTTAGCGGGACGGTCGGCCGGTGTCCGGGCATCGGCGGCGTTACCGCAACGTGGGGCCGCGGAGAAACCGGGTGGCCGCCCGTTTGATCGACACGGGCACGCCGATCGCACAGTGGAACGGCCTGGCCCCCACCGGGGCATCCGTGAAGTTCGCCGAGACCGCCTTCTACGAGGTGCAGGACGGCCGATTCAAGAACATGTGGTACCTGATGGACGCCGATACGGTACGCCGACAGCTCGCCGGCTGACCTGACGCAACGCTCCACTGTGGGACCGCCGCCGACCTCGTTGACTGAACGGATGGGCGTGGCAGTGGTGCGGCGTTGCCCGGTGCGCTGAGCGGAGGCCCGGCGAGGTGTTCACGGCATGGTGAAGTCGGCGAACTCGAAGCCCGGACTCACCACGCAACTGACGAGAACGTGCCTGTCGCCCGCCGGTTTCGCGGACTGCCACTCGCCCGCCGGGACCAGGATCTGCGGGCACTCGGCACTCAGGATCGTCGGTCGACTGTCCCTACCGACTGTCAACGCCAGCGGCCCACCCGAGTGCCAGAACCAGATCTCGTCCGACCGCACAGTGTGCCAGGCCGACGAGTCACCCGGCTCGAGAAGGAAGAGGATCGCCGTCGCGGCGGCACGGCTGCCCGGGTAGCCATCGGGTTCGAACGTGACAGCGGACCGATAGGTTTCCCTGAACCATCCGCCTTCGGGATGCGGCTGCAGATCGAATTGTTCGGCAAGAGGCGGACGTAGGGTCATGAGGGGCCACTGTAGTGGCCGACATCGCGGAGGTACGCGACTTCGGGCTTCGCTCTCGAAGTCAGAACGTGACGTGTCGGGTCCGGTCCCCGGTCCAGGCCGCTTCGAGGATCGCGGTCAGGCTGGTGGTGTCGGTCGGGCCGGGATGGGGCGCCGCCGAGCAGCTCCCGACTCAGCGGACACCGGCTGGCGCCGGGGCGGGCTCCGGTGCCACGGTGGCCAGCGGCACCCCCTGCTCCACCGCCCACGACAGGGCGTGCCGGACGTCGGCCACCGGCAGCGGTCGGCGGGCGGTCACCGCGACGGCGGCGTGCACGTCGAACGCGACGAACGGGTACGAGCGGGCCAGCCCAGCGACGCCCTCCCGGACCCGGTCGGCCACTTCGATCGCCTGATCTTCGTTGAGCGACGGCAGCACCAGCAGGTACTCGTGTTCGGCCAGCCGGACCGCCCGGTCGCTGGGTCGCAACGGCGCGGTGAGCGCGCTGAGCACGGCCTGCGTCTCCCGGGCGGCGCTGCGCCGGCCGAACCGCTCCGGGGCCCCGGCCGGCTCGGCCACCCGGACCGCGACCAGCGCCACGGGCAGAGTGCCGGAGGCGGTGATCCCGTCCAGGCCGGTCCACCGCCGCATAGCCGCGTCGTCGAGCAGCGTGCCCGGCTGTGCCGACACGTCATCGGGCCGGCGGGTGGCGTCCCGCGCGACCAGTGCCCGCTCCCCGCGCTGCAGCAGCAGCCGGATCGCCGCCTCGCCTCGCGCCTCGCCGGGCGTCGCCGGCAGCTCACGGGCCCGGCTCAGCACGTCGTCGAGCACCAGCAGCGCGGCCCGGGGCAGCCGGTCGCCGAGTTGCCCGCGCAACCTGACCATCTCGTGCAGTGCGTCGTCCCGGCGGAAGCTCCACCCGCCGTCGAAGAGCCGCCCAGCCTCGAGCGTCGCCGCCGTGGGCTCCACCTCCATCCGGTCGTGGGCCACCAGCGTCGCACCGAACCGCGGCGTGAGCACCAGCACCGACCACTCCCGGGCCAGCGGCTCCGCCTCGTCCAGCAGCACGCCGTACGTGCCCTGGGGTAGCGCGGGCGGGGTGGGACCAACCATCCCGATCACAGTGACCGCCGCGGTCGCCGCGATGCGCTGGTAGAGCGCGCTCTCCCGTTCGAAGTAGGGCATCCGCTGAAAGAGCGCCACGACCACCGTGGGGCCGTCCTCGGCGGGGGCGAGGGCCGCTCGCTCGATCGCGTGCGAGACAGCGACGAGGCTGCGCTTGGTCAATCGCTCCGGGATGCGTCCACTCTGCAGCACCGGGTGAGCCTATCCGCCCCACGGCGCTGTCGCCGCGACGAGACAGTCCAGCATCGCTGGTCGTGTGGCTCGCCTGACTCCGGTGGTCGAGCTGGGACGATGATTTGTACCTTCGGCTGTCTTTCGGCCTGCTCTGGCTAACTCGGTGTCGGCGGGTGCCCGGCGTTCCCCCGTGCCCCGGCCCCCCCCCACCCCCCCAGTCACAGAC
>NZ_JBEXHP010000049.1:0-3772 GCF_040607895.1 Micromonospora sp. NPDC005220 | reverse complement strand
GTGTACGTGGGGCTGTTTGTCGTGGTGTTCGGCGTCCGCGGGGGGGTGGGGGGGGGGGGGGTGCCGGGCGCGCCGGGCACCCGCCCTCCCCGAATGAGACAGAGGAGAACCGCATGCGGATCAGCATCAAGGCCGGCTTGGCCTTCGCCGGAGCGGCAGCCGCCGTGGCCGCCGCTGGCGGCGCGGCGTACGCCGCTGGCGACGACGAGCCCGAGCCCATCGTGCAGATCGTGACCGAGCAGGAGCAGGGCATCAGCGGCGACACCAGGCACCAGTGGTCCCGGGACGAGTGCCCAGACCAGACCGGTACCGCCTCGACGAGGCCGGGCGTCGACCAAGCTGACGTACCGGGCACGCCGCACGAGCCGACCGCACCGCGGGAGGCGTTGTGACGGCAACCCCGACGGTGGCCAACAGGACCGAGGCCATCGCGGATCTCGACCACGCAACGGCGGCCCGGCTACTGGAGCAGACCCTGTTCGAGGTGAAGCGGGTCATTGTCGGCCAGGATCGGCTGGTGGAGCGGCTGCTCACCGCGCTGCTGGCGAAGGGGCACTGCCTCCTGGAGGGCGTGCCGGGAGTGGCGAAGACCCTCGCCGTGGAGACCCTGGCCAGGGCCGTGGGCGGTAGCTTCTCCCGGATCCAGTTCACGCCGGACCTGGTGCCGTCGGACATCATCGGCACCCGGATCTACCGTTCGTCGCGGGAGAGCTTCGACGTCGAACTTGGCCCGGTGATGGCCAATCTCGTCCTCGCCGACGAGATCAACCGCGCGCCAGCGAAGGTGCAGTCGGCGTTGTTGGAGGCGATGGCCGAGGGGCACGTCTCGATCGGCGGGGACAGCTATCCCGTGCCGGCGCCGTTCCTCGTGTTGGCCACCCAGAACCCCATCGAGTCCGAGGGCGTGTACCAACTGCCGGAAGCTCAGCGGGACCGGTTCCTCATGAAGGTGGTGGTCGACTACCCCACCGACGACGAAGAGCTGGGCATTCTCTACCGGATGGGTACCGGTCGGCCGTCCGCCCGCCCGGTGCTCGACCCGGCTCGGCTGTCCGCCCTGCAGGCGCAGGCGCGGCAGGTGTTCGTGCATCACGCGCTGGCCGAGTATGTGGTCCGGCTGGTGCTGGCCACCCGGGACCCGGCCCGTTTTGGGTTGCCTGACGTGGCCGGTCAGCTGGCCTACGGGGCGAGCCCTCGGGCCACGCTCGGGCTGGTGGCCGCGGGGCGGGCGCTCGCGCTGCTGCGCGGGCGGGACTACCTACTCCCCGCCGACGTGCAGGAGATCGCTGTCGACGTGCTGACGCACCGGCTCGTGCTCTCCTTCGACGCGGTCGCCGACGGCGTCGACGCGACCGCCCTGGTCCGCCGGCTGGTCGACGCGGTGCCGCTGCCGCACATCGCGCCGTCGCAGGAGAACCAGGGCCCAGGGCTGGGAGCTGCCGCGTGAACGGGCCGGGGGCGACGATCCATCAGCTCGCGCCGCAGCGGCGGCTGCTTCGGTTGGAGCTGACCATCACCCGGCGCCTGGACGGGCTGCTGCACGGTCGTTATCTGGGTCTGCTGCCCGGTCCCGGTAGCGAACCCGCCGGCAGCCGCGAGTACCGGCCGGGCGAGGACGAGGTACGGCGGATGGACTGGTCGGTGACCGCCCGCACCGCCGTTCCGCACGTGCGGACCGTCGAGGCCGATCGGGAGCTGAGCACGTGGACGCTTGTCGACGCCACCCCGAGCATGGACTTCGGCACCGCCGAGCTGGAGAAGCGGGAGTTGGCCGTGGCGGCGGTCGCCGCGGTCGGCTTCCTCACCACGGGCGCCGGCAACCGGCTCGGCGCGCACCTGCTCACCCACGAGGGCGTGCGGCGCTTTCCCGCCCGCACGGGGCGTACCCATCTGTTCGGACTGTTGCGCACGCTGCTGGACGTGCCGCGCGGGTTGCCGGCGGAAACGCCGGTGTCCCTCGCTGACGGAGTCGACGGGTTGCGTCGGTCTGCGGGGCGGCTTGGCCTGGTGGTCGTGGTCTCCGACTTCCTCGACGGTCTGCCCGACGCGGGTATCGCCGGGACGGGCGGCCCGCCGCCGACGTGGGAGCAACCGCTGCGCCGGTTGGCCACCCGCCACCAGGTTCTCGCCGTGCAGGTGTCCGACCCGCGCGAGGGGGAGCTACCGGACGTCGGCCTGATCACGCTCGTCGACCCGGAGAGCGGACGCCGCCGCGAGGTCTCGACGGGCAGCCGTCGGCTGCGCGACCGGTATTCGGCGGCGGCTGCCGCGCAACGGCTGGCGGTGACCCGGGCGATCCGCCGCAGCGGCGCGGCGCACCTGCCGCTGTCCACCGACCGGGACTGGATCGCCGACATCGTCCGACACGTCTTCGCGCAGCGGCGGCTCGCCAGCGCCGCCCGTCCCCCGACCGGAGGTACCGCATGACCTGGGAGTCCCCGCAGCGGCTGTGGTTGCTGCTCGCGGTGGCTGCGCTGGTCGTCGGCTACGTGCTGATGCAGCGCCGCCGTAGCCGCTACGCCGTCCGCTTCACGAATCTCCGGCTGCTGGACAGGGTCGCACCGCAGCGTCCGGCCTGGCGGCGGCACGTGCCGGCCAGCCTGTTCCTGGCGATGCTGGCGCTGTTGGTGGTCGGCTTCGCCCGCCCCAGCGACGAGGTGCAGGTGCCCCGGGAGCGGGCCACGGTGATCGTCGCGGTGGACGTCTCCCGGTCGATGCTCGCCACCGACGTGTCCCCGGACCGGCTGAGCGCCGCCAAGGACGCCGCCCGGGAGTTCGTCGACGGGTTGCCCAAGGAGTTCAACGTGGGATTGGTCGCGTTCGCGGGGAGCACGTCGGTGCTGGTGGCCCCGGACACCGACCGGGCGGCGCTGGCCGTCGGCATCGACCGTCTGGCCGAGGGGGCGGCGGGGATCCAGGGCACCGCCATCGGGGAAGCGATCGGCACCTCCCTGGAGTCGATCCGCGCTCTGGACGCCCGGGCCGCCGAGGAACCGCCGCCAGCACGCGTCGTGCTGCTCTCCGACGGCGCCAACACCGCCGGCCGGGACCCGGGCCAGGCCGCGGGCGAGGCCACCGAGCGGGGCGTACCGGTCGACACGATCTCGTTCGGCACCCCGGACGGCCGGATCGGTGCGAACGGCGGCGGCGGTCAGGCCGTCCCGGTCGACGGCGAGACGCTGCGGGCGGTCGCCGCCCAGACCGGCGGCGGCTACCACGAGGCGGGCACCAGCGACGAACTGCGCACGGTGTACGCCGACATCGGCTCCTCGGTGGGGTTCGAGACCGAGCGGCAGGACGTGTCGGCCCGGTTCATCGGCGTCGGACTCGTGCTGGCGCTGCTCGCCGCCGCGACGTCGATGCTGTGGTTCTCCCGCCTGCCCTGAGCACACTCCGGATTGGAGGTCGTTGACAATGTCGATCACACCGACGGGTCTCGGTGAGCCGCGCGGTCCATGGTTCTCCTCACCCGACCTGACGCCGACAGTTGAGCCTGCCCGCGTACCCCCGCCGGAGGATGGACCGGCGGCGGCCCCCGCCGACCGGCGCTGGCCGCGGCTGCTGATGGTCGGTCTGGCCCTCATCGCGGTGTCCGCCGGGACCGGCGGCGCGGGCGGCGTCCCGGGCGCGCCCGGCGTAACCCCCGCGGGCCCGCCCCCCCCCGCCCCCCCCGCCCGCCGCCGGGGCGGCCCCCCCCAACCGGCCCGGGGGGGCGGCGGGGGCCGCCCCCCCCACCCCCCCCCCCCCCCCCACCCCACCCCCCCCCCCCGCG
>NZ_JBEXHP010000048.1:0-45063 GCF_040607895.1 Micromonospora sp. NPDC005220 | reverse complement strand
GTGCGGTGCGGTGCGGTGCGGTGCGGTGCGGTGCGGTGCGGTGCGGTGCGGTGCGGTGCGGTGCGGTGCGGTGCGGTGCGGTGCGGTGCGGTGCGCGAAGGCGCGAAGGCGCGAAGGCGTGAGGGCGCGGTGCGTGAGGGCGCGGTGCGCGAAGGCGCGGTGCGCGAAGGCGCGGGGATGGGCGGGTCGGACACGCGGGAGCCCCCGGTCCCGCGCGGGACCGGGGGCTCCGGACGTCGTCAGCTCAGCCGGCCTGCTCGGCGAGTTGCAGGAACTGCCGCTTGGAGGCGAGGGCCTGCTCAGCCTCCTTGATCCGGCGGGCGTCCCCGGCGCTCTGCGCCCGGGCCAGCCGGTCTTCGGCCTCCGCCACCTGCGCCCGCATCTGGGCGAGCAGCGGGTTGTCTTCCTTGGTGGTGCGCCGCCACGCCGAGTCCATCACGTCACGGACCTTGTCGTCGATGACGCGCAGTCGGCGCTCCAGCCCGGCGGCCGCCTCGCGGGGCACCCGGCCGGCCTCGTGCCACTGGGCCTGGATCTCCCGCAGCTTGGCCTGGGCGCCCTTCGGGTCGGCGTCGATGTCCAACGCCTCGGCCTCGGCGAGCAGGGCCTGCTTGCGCTCCAGGTTGCCGCGCTGCTCGTTGTCCCGCGCGGAGAAGACCTCGCTGCGCCGGCTGAAGAACGCGTCCTGCGCACCCCGGAATCGTTCCCAGAGCTTCTGCTCGGCCTCCTTGGAGGCGCGCGGGGCGGCCTTCCACTGGGTCATCAGGTCCTTGAGCTGGTTGGCGGTGGCGGCCCAGTCGGTGGAGTCCTGGAGCTTCTCCGCTTCGGCGACCAACTCCTCCTTGACCGTCTGCGCCTGCTTGCGCTGCGAGTCCAGGGAGGCGAAGTGGGCGCCGCGGCGGCGGGTGAAACCGTCCCGGGCGGCGGCGAACCGCTTCCACAGCTCACCGTCGGCCTTCTTGTCGACGCCGCGGATGGTCTTCCACTCGTCGAGGATCTCCTTGAGCCGGTCCCCGGCGGTCTTCCACCCGGTGGATTCGGCGGCCAGCTTCTCGGCCTCCTCGACCAGCGCGGTCTTGCGGGCCAGGGCTTCGCCGCGAGCGGCGTCCCGGGCGGCGCGCGCTTCGCCGGCCTTCTCCTCGGCGAGGGTCGCCAGCTTGTCCAGGCGTGTGGCCAGCGCGTCGATGTCGCCGACCACGTTGGCCTCGGGCAGCGTGGCACGGATCCGCCGGATCGTGCTCAACGAGTGCCCGGCGTCCGCCGCACCCGACTTGAGCCGAGCCTCGGTAAGGTCCACCTCGGTCACCAGGTCGGCGAAGCGACGCGCGAAGTGTGCCAGGCCCTCCTCCGGTGCTCCCGCCTGCCAGGATCCGACCACCCGCTCGCCCTCGGTGGTCTTGACGTACACGGTGCCGTCCGCGTCCACCCGTCCGAAGGCAGTCCAGTCGCTCATGTACCCATCCTCGTTCTCCCGGCGTCGAGGGATCGATCCCCCGTCGCCGCCACGGCGCAGCCAAGTTGCTTCCGGCATTGTCACAGGTCCGACCCGGTCCGCGTCGAGCGCCTATCGCCGACCGTGACCATACGGTGTCCTAGTGGCCGAATGACCGGATCAGCTCGGAGACGCACCGGGGATTCCCGCTACGGTGAACGGGTGCCACTGGTCGCCGCCGCTGTCTGCCCGCATCCGCCCCTGCTCGTGCCCGAGGTGGCCGGCTCCGCGGCCCCGGAGTTGGACGATCTGCGGGCGGCCTGTGACACCGCCGTACGCCGGCTGTTGGCGACCGATCCGGACCTGGTGGTGCTGTTGGGCACCGGCCCGGTGACCGGCCCGATCCGCACCCCGGCGACCGGTTCCCTCCAGCCCTGGGGGGTCGACCTGGATGTGCCGTTGGGTGCCGACCAGCCGGACCGGGGCGCGGTGCTGCCGTTGAGCCTGACCATCGGCGCGTGGCTGCTGGCCCGCCAGGACAGCCGACCGCCGGTGGTGGCCGTGCAGGTGGCCGCCGACGCCGGCCCGGCGGAGCTGGCCGCGCTCGCCGACGAGGTGGGTGCCGCCGGTGACCGGGTGGCGTCGCTGGTGCTCGGGGACGGGTCGGCCTGCCGGGGAGAGAAAGCGCCCGGGTACGACGACGCGCGGGCCCTCCCGTACGACCAGGGGGTTGCCGCGGCGCTGGCCGACGCGGACCTGGACGTCCTGCTCGACCTGGACCCGGTGGTGTCGGCGGAGCTGAAGGCCGCCGGTCGCGCTCCCTGGCAGGTGCTCGCCGGCGCGGCCCGCGCGGCCGGCGGAGGGTGGCGCGGCGAGTTGCTGCATGACTCCGCCCCCTACGGCGTGGCCTACTTTGTGGCGTGCTGGGAGCGGATGTGACCAGCGGCACGGTCGTCGCGGTGGTGGGCCCGACGGCGGCTGGCAAGTCGGCGCTGAGCATCGCGCTCGCGCACGCGCTGAACGGGGAGGTGGTCAACGCCGACTCGATGCAGCTCTACCGGGGAATGGACATCGGCACCGCCAAGCTGACAGTCGCCGAGCGGGACGGGGTGCCGCACCACCTCCTGGACATCTGGGAGGTCACCGAGCCGGCGAGCGTCGCGGAGTACCAGCGGCTGGCCCGCGCGGCGGTGGACGACATCCTGTCCCGGGGGCGGGTGCCGCTGCTGGTCGGTGGCTCCGGGCTGTACGTCCGGGCGGTGCTGGAGCGCTTCGAGTTCCCCGGCACCGACGCGGCGCTGCGGGAGCGACTGGAGCGGGAGTTGGCCGAGGTCGGGCCGGCCCCGCTGTACGCGCGGCTGCGCGCCGCCGACCCGGTCGCCGCCGAGGGCATCCTGCCCGGCAACGGCCGGCGGATCGTGCGGGCCCTGGAGGTGATCGAGCTGACCGGCGCGCCGTTCGCCGCCTCGCTGCCGCAGCCCACGCCGTACTACCCGTCGGTGCAGCTCGGCGTGGACCTGGACACCGGGCTGTTGGACGAGCGGATCGCCCTGCGGGTGGACCGGATGTGGGCCGACGGTCTGGTGCCGGAGACCCGCGAGCTGGTCGCGCGCGGGCTGCCCGAGGGGCGGACGGCGAGCCGGGCGCTGGGCTACCAGCAGGTGCTGCGCCTGCTCGCCGGTGAGCTGACCGAGGCGCAGGCGCACGACGAGACGGTCCGGGCGACCCGGCGTTTCGTCCGCCGGCAGCGGTCCTGGTTCCGCCGCGACCCGCGGATCCACTGGCTGGATTCGACCACCCCGGACCTGATCGGGGCCGCCGTGCGCCTGGTGCCGGCCGCTGCGCGATGATGGGGCGGTGGAGTTCACCAAGGGCCACGGCACCGGCAACGACTTCGTCCTCCTTCCCGACCCGGACGGTCAGCTCGACCTGACCCCGGAGTTGGTAGCGGCGCTCTGCGACCGGCGTCGGGGCATCGGCGCGGACGGCGTACTGCGGGTGGTCCGCGCGGCCAAGCATCCGGACGGCGCAGGCCAGGCCGGTGAGGCCGAGTGGTTCATGGACTACTGGAACGCCGACGGCTCGTTCGCCGAGATGTGCGGCAACGGCGCCCGCGTCTTCGTGCGCTACCTGCTCGACACCGGGTTGGCCACGCCCGCCGGCGCGGCGTTGCCGGTGGCCACCCGGGCCGGCGTCGTGCGCGCGCTGGTCGAGGGCGACGCCGTCTCCGTCGAGATGCGCCGACCCCAGGTGTACGACAGCTCCACCGCCACCCTCGGCGAGCTGACCCTGACCGGTGCGGTGGTGGACGTCGGCAACCCGCACCTGGTCTGCGTCCTGCCGCCCGGCGTGGAGTTGTCGGCGCTGGACCTGACCGTCGCGCCCGGGTTCGACCCGACGGTGTTCCCGGGCGGGGTGAACGTGGAGTTCATCGTGCCGGGCGACCCGGTGGACGGCACCGACGGGCACACAGTGATGCGGGTGTACGAGCGCGGCAGCGCCGAGACCCTGTCCTGCGGCACCGGTGCCTGCGCGGTGGGTGCGGTGGCCCTGCGCGACGCCGGCCGGGACACCGGAGTGGTCGCCGTGGACGTGCCCGGCGGCCGTCTGACGGTGACGGTCACCGAAAACTCCTGCTGGCTCTCCGGCCCCGCCGTCCTGGTGGCGACCGGCGAGCTAACCCTCCCCACCTGACCCCCCAACCGGGTTGATCAAGAGGTTTGCGTCAAATTTCACGTGGTTCCTGACGCAAACCTCTTGATCAACGTCGTGGCCCGTGGACGGTTCGCGTCAGGGGGTCGCGCTGGCGTTTGCCGCGATTTCCGGGAGGTCTGCCGGGCCGGGGTCGGCGGCCGGGAGCGGGCTGGGGTTGTGCGCGGCGGCGCGGACGGCGGCGGCGACCGCGGGGGCGACCCGGGAGTCGAAGACGCTCGGCACGATCACCGTCGGGTTGATCTTGTCCTCGCCGACCACGTCAGCGATGGCCCGGGCGGCCGCGATGGCCATCTCCTCGGTGAACTCCTCGGCGTGCGCGTCCAGCATGCCGCGGAACACCCCGGGGAACGCGAGCACGTTGTTGATCTGGTTCGGTTGGTCCGAGCGGCCGGTGGCGACCACGGCGGCGTGCTTGCGCGCCTCCCGCGGGTCGACCTCCGGGTCCGGGTTCGCGAGGGCGAAGACGATCGAGTCCTTCGCCATCTGCGCGATGTCGTCGCCGGTGAGCAGGTTCGGCGCGCTGACCCCGATGAACACGTCGGCGCCCCGGATCGCGCCGGGCAGGTCGCCGGAGTAGTTCTCCTTGTTGGTGTTCTCCGCCAGCCACTGCCAGGCCGAGTTGAGCCCGGTCAGCCCGCGGTGCAGGGCGCCCTCCCGGTCGTACGCGATGATGTCGCCGACGCCCTGACGCAGCAGCAGCTTCATGATCGCGGTGCCGGCCGCGCCGGCGCCGGAGACGACCACCCGGACGTCCTCGAGCCGCTTGCCCACCACCCGCAGCGCGTTGGTCAGCGCGGCCAGCACGCAGATCGCGGTGCCGTGCTGGTCGTCGTGGAAGACCGGGATGTCCAACGCCTCGCGCAGCCGGGCCTCGATCTCGAAGCAGCGCGGCGCGGCGATGTCCTCCAGGTTGATGCCGCCGTAGGCCGGCGCGATCGCCTTGACGATCTGCACGATCTCGTCGGTGTCCTGGGTGTCCAGCACCACCGGCCAGGCGTCCACCCCGCCGAAGCGCTTGAACAGCGCGGCCTTGCCCTCCATCACCGGCAGCGACGCGGCCGGGCCGAGATTGCCCAGGCCGAGCACCGCCGAGCCGTCGCTGACCACCGCGACGGTGTTGCGCTTGATGGTCAGTCGTCGGGCGTCGGCCGGGTTCTCGGCGATCGCCATGCAGACCCGGGCCACCCCCGGGGTGTACGCGCGGGACAACTCGTCGCGGTTGCGCAGCGCGACCTTCGAGGTCACCTCGATCTTGCCGCCCAGGTGCAGCAGGAACGTCCGGTCCGACACCTTGCGCACGTCCACGCCGTCCAGCGCGGTCAGCGCGTCGACCACCTGGTCGGCGTGACCGGCGTCAGCGGTGTCGCAGGTGAGGTCGACGATCACATGGGTCGGGTCGGAGTCCACCACGTCCAGTGCCGTGACGATCGCCCCGGCCTCGCCGACGGAGGTGGTGAGTCGGCCGATCGAGGAGGCGTCCGCGGTCACGGCGATCCGGATGGTGATCGAAAATCCGGCGCTCGGCAGTCGGGTGATGGCCACGGGATCCCTCCGTAACGGCTGTGCGGCCGTTCGGCCGCCGTCCGCATTTCTACCGGGTTGTCGCGGCCGACCAGCATTCGCCCCCACTTTTGGCGACCTTCACCATGGGCATATAGCAGGTGCGTTCGGCGTTGTGTCATGTCAGGATTACGTCCTACTTATCAAAACGGACAGGAGAACCGCTTGCGAGACCAGGAGAGCTTTGTCCCCGTCGAGGACGAGCTCGACGACGTCACCACCGGCGAGATGGAGCTGTCGGAGCGGCAGTCCCTCCGACGCGTCCCGGGCCTGTCGACCGAGCTCACCGACGTCACCGAGGTGGAATACCGCCAGCTGCGGCTGGAGCGGGTCGTCCTGGTGGGCGTCTGGACCGAAGGCACGGTCACTGATGCGGAAAATTCGCTGACCGAGCTCGCCGCGTTGGCCGAGACGGCCGGTTCGCAGGTGCTCGAAGGGCTCATCCAGCGTCGAACCCGACCCGACCCGGCCACGTACATCGGCCGCGGCAAGGTCGACGACCTCGGCGCGGTGGTGCTCTCCACCGGTGCCGACACGGTCATCTGTGACGGTGAGTTGTCCCCGTCGCAGCTGCGCAACCTGGAGCAGCGCACCAAGGTCAAGGTCGTCGACCGTACGGCGCTGATCCTGGACATCTTCGCGCAGCACGCCAAGAGCAAGGAAGGTAAGGCGCAGGTCGAGCTGGCCCAGCTCGAATACCTGCTGCCCCGGTTGCGCGGTTGGGGTGAGACGCTCTCCCGGCAGACCGGTGGTTCCGGCCGGGGCGGCGGTGCCGGCGGTGGCGTGGGTGTTCGTGGTCCCGGTGAGACCAAGCTGGAGACCGACCGCCGGCGGATCCGGCATCGCATCTCCCGGCTGCGCCGCGAGATCAAGAGCATGCGCACGGTACGCGTGACCAAGCGTGCTCGACGCACCCGCAACTCCGTGCCCGCCGTGGCGATCGCCGGCTACACCAACGCCGGCAAGTCCAGCCTGCTCAACCGGTTGACCGGTGCGGGGGTGCTGGTGGAGAACGCGCTCTTCGCGACGTTGGACCCGACCACCCGCAAGGCCACCGCCTCGGACGGGCGGCTCTACACCCTCTCCGACACGGTCGGCTTCGTCCGGCACCTGCCGCACCAGATCGTCGAGGCGTTCCGCTCGACGCTGGAGGAGGTCGCGGAGGCGGATCTGGTGGTGCACGTCGTCGACGGCACCCACCCGGATCCGGAGGAGCAGGTCCGGGCGGTGCACGAGGTGCTCGCCGAGGTGGGCGCGGACCGGCTGCCCGAGCTGCTGGTGGTCAACAAGACCGATGCGGCCGACGAGGACACTCTGCTGCGGCTCAAGCGGCTCTGGCCGGACGCGATTTTCGTGTCCGCGTACTCCGGGCGGGGCATGGACGAGCTGCGCGCGGCGATCGAGGAGCGGCTGCCGAGCCCGGCCGTGGAGGTCCGGGCCGTGCTGCCGTACGACCGGGGTGACCTGGTTGCTCGGGCGCACCGCACGGGTGAGGTGCTCAGCACGGCGCACCTGCCGGAGGGCACGCTGTTGCACGTTCGCGTCGGCGCGGAGCTGGCCTCGGAGTTGGCGGCGTTCGACGTGGAGCGGCAGGGACAGGCGGCCGGCAGCCGGTCCTGAGCGGCCACGGCGTCATCCATCGGAAACGCGCGGCATGCGACACTGGCCGAATGCGCCGCGTTGTTTCCTCGGTCACGGTTGCCCTCGGCCTGCTCGGGGCAACCGTGGCGCTCGCCGGAGTCGCCGCAGCGGCTCCCGCCCCTGGGTCGTCCGGGCAGCCCGCCGCCAACCCCGGCCAGAAGCGGTGCACGATCACCGACGAGCGCCTACGGGAGCTGTCCGGGCTGGTCGCCACCAAGAGCGGCTTCATCGTCATCAACGACAGCACCGAGGTCGTGGCACGTAAGCGGGTCTTCTTCCTCGACAGCAAGTGCAAGATCTCGAAGGAGCCGGTCCGCTACTCCGGGCAGGGCCCGTTCGACACCGAGGATCTCGCCCTCTCCAAGGACGGCAGCACCCTCTGGATCGCCGACACCGGTGACAACCCCGACTCGAAGGAGCGCCGCAGCCGCGTCGGGCTCTGGTCGATGCCGGTCACCGGTGCCAAGCAGCCGACGCTGCACCGGCTCTCCTACCCCGAGGCGAAACCGCACGACGCTGAGGCGCTGCTGATCGGCGACGACGGGAAACCACTGATCATCACCAAGGTGACCAGCGGCAAGGCCGAGATCTACACGCCGTCGTCCGCCCTGAAGAGCGGCGACACCGACCCGGTGCCGATGCGTAAGGCCGGCGAGTTCACGCTGCCGAAGACCCAGACGGAGAACGCCCTCAACACGTTCGGCCGGATCGCCATCACCGGCGCGTCCCGGGCTCCGGACGGCTCCCGGGTGGTCCTGCGCACCTACGCGGACGCCTTCGAGTTCGACGTGACCGGTGGCGACATCGTGGGCGCGCTCACCACCGGCAAGCCACGGGTGACGCCGCTGGCCGACCCGTTCGGCGAGGCCATCAGCTACACCCCGGACGGGAAGTCGTTCCTCACCGTCTCCGACGCGGGCCGGTTCACCGAGGACGAGCCCCTCGACATCCTCAGCTACACCCCGTCCACGTCGACCGCCGTGCCACTGGCGCCGGAGGAGGGCGGCAAGCCGGCCGCCTCGAAATCCTGGACCGACGGGTTGAGCCTCGACGACATCACGTACCTGGTCGGCGCGGTCGGGCTGATCGGCCTGCTGTTGGTCGCCGCCGGCATCTTCGGCATCGTGCGCGCCCGCCGTCGGCCGCCGACCGCTGACGAGTCCGACACGTCGGAGTCGGATGACGCGCCGTTCGGCCCGCGCGGTGGCCGTGCCGTCGACGGGTTCCCGGCCGACGACGACCGTAGGGGTGGTGTCTACGGGGGCGGCGCACCGGCCGGCGGCGCGGTGTACGGCGGTGGCGCGGGTCGCGGGGGTCCGACCCCGGCGGGTGGCGCGGGTCGCGGCGGCCCGGCCCCGGCGGGTGGCGCGGTGTACGGCGGTGGCGGCCGGCCCGCCCCGGCGGACGGTGGCTACGGTGCGCCACGACCGGACGGCGGCGGTGCTGGTGTCTACGGCGGCGGCGGTCGTCCGCCGGCCAGTGGCGCGGGTCGACCCCCGGCAGGTGGCGGTCGTCCCCCGGCTGGTGGCGCCGGCCGCCCGCAGGGCGGTGGCGGTGGTCGTCCCCCGGCTGGTGGCGGTGGCCGTCCTGGCGGTGGCGTGTACGGCGGCGACGGCGGTCAGCCCGGTCGCGCGGAGCCGCCCCGGCGCGGTGGTCAGGAGCCCGACTACCGGGGCCAGCGGCCCGGCCGCCGACGCGACGACGACGCGCCCGTCGACCCGTACGGGCAGTATCCCGGGGGCGGTCGCGATCACCGGGGCGACCGTTACTGATCGGCGCTGAGGCGCCCACCCGGGCCTGATGAGCGGTGCGGGTGAGCGCCGTCGGCACCCACCCGCCGACCGGTCAGATGCGGCGTAGCACCGCCACGACCCGGCCCATGATGGTGGCGTCGTCGCCGGGGATCGGGTCGAAGGCCGGGTTCTGCGGCATCAGCCAGACGTGCCCGTCGCGCCGCCGGTAGGTCTTCACTGTCGCTTCGCCGTCGAGCATGGCGGCCACGATCTCGCCGGAGTCCGCGGTCGGCTGCTGCCGGACGACCACCCAGTCGCCGTCGCAGATCGCCGCGTCGAGCATCGAGTCGCCCTTGACCTGGAGCATGAAGACCTCGCCCTCACCCACCAGCTCGCGGGGGAGCGGGAAGATGTCCTCCACGGCCTGCTCGGCGAGGATCGGCCCACCGGCGGCGATCCGACCGAGCATCGGCACGTACGCCGGGGTGGGCCGCTGCGCCCTCGACAGCTCGTCGTCGATCGCCTCGCTGGGGGCGCGGACGTCCACCGCGCGCGGTCGGTTCGGGTCGCGGCGCAGGAAGCCCTTCTTCTCCAGCTCCTTGAGCTGGTAGGCGACGCTGGACGGCGACACCAGGCCGACGGCCTCGCCGATCTCCCGGACGCTCGGCGGGTAGCCGTGTCGTTCCACCCAGGTGCGGATGAACTCCAGGATGCGGCGCTGGCGGGCGGTCAGGTCGACCGTCGCCGGGTCGGGGAAGGCGCTGACCACCGGGGTGACCGGGCGCACGGCGGGCTGACCCGTCCGGCTGCGCGCGGCGCTGCGGCGTCGGGTGGCCGGCGGGCCCGCCTCGGTGATCTGCTGCGGGCTCTTCGGCCGGCTGGCCCGGTCCTCGGTCACGTCCGTCCTCCCTGGTCGACGCTGGGTGCCTCGTCGGCTCGTGGTGCGTGCGGTGGTGCCACGTTGTTCATGACCGTATAGGTGAGATCAGTCATTTTCAAACATCTGTACGACCTCTCACCGGCGTGTCGGGGTGAAAACCACTCCGGTCGTACGGATGTTCTGATAAATGGTACGTCAGGTAGCACTGGTGTTCGATCGTCGACCGTTTTCCGGCCAGGTTTGGCCTGCCGGCCGGTAACTCTGGCTGGGTCCTGGCGTTGGGTCTTCGGGCGTTGTGCGGGGGGTGGGTGACCGGATGGTCCGTGACGCGCCGGACACGCCCGCCAACTTGACCCGGCTTCCCCGGCGACATACGGTCGACCCCTAGATGTAGTAGTGACACGGGCGTAAGTTGCCTACAGGTTGGGTCCGACTACCGACCGCACTCCCGTAACGTTGATCACGGCGGGCGTCATCCGAGGATGGCACCGTCGCGGTCAGTCGTGCCCGGGGTGTCCGGTCTGCTCGCAGTTGATCATTTTTAGGAGGTGGGCGATGCGGTGTCCGTACTGCCGGCACGCTGACTCCCGGGTGGTCGACTCGCGGGAGGCCGACGACGGCCAGCTCATCCGGCGGCGGCGTTCCTGCCCGGAGTGCGGCAAGCGGTTCACCACCGTCGAGGAGGCGGTCCTCGCGGTCGTCAAGCGCAGCGGGGTGACCGAGCCGTTCAGTCGCACGAAGATCATCGGCGGGGTGCGCAAGGCGTGCCAGGGCCGGCCGGTGGACGACGACTCACTCGCGCTGCTCGCGCAGCGGGTGGAGGAGACGGTCCGGGCCAAGGGGGCCGCCGAGATCCCCAGCCACGACGTGGGCCTGGCGATCCTGGGTCCGCTGCGCGACCTGGACGAGATCGCGTATCTGCGGTTCGCCAGCGTCTACCGCTCGTTCGACTCGCTCGCCGACTTCGAGCGCGAGATCGAGACGTTGCGGGCCGCGGCGCGAGCCCGGGAGCAGGGCCGGGCCGATGCGGTTGAGGCCGCCGGCCGTACCAGCTGAGTCTTCACGGTTTTTCGAGAGATTGGGACGCGCGGTGGGTGACCGCGCAGACGAGGGGGGCGACGGCGTGACAACTAGCCGTTCACGAAGCAAGGCAGGCGCGGGGCTGAAGATCGAGCGGGTGTGGACGACCGAGGGGGTCCACCCGTACGACGAGGTCTCCTGGGAGCGCCGGGACGTCGTGATGACGAACTGGCGGGACGGCTCGATCAACTTCGAGCAGCGTGGGGTGGAGTTCCCGGAGTCGTGGAGCGTCAACGCGGCCAACATCGTCACCACGAAGTACTTCCGGGGAGCGGTGGGGACCCCGGAGCGGGAGTGGTCGCTGAAGCAGCTGATCGACCGGGTGGTCGGCACCTACCGCACCGCCGGTGAGGAGTACGGCTACTTCGCGAGCCCGGCCGACGCCGAGGTCTTCGCGCACGAGCTGACCTGGATGCTGCTGAACCAGGTGTTCAGCTTCAACTCGCCGGTCTGGTTCAACGTCGGCACGCCGTCGCCGCAGCAGGTCAGCGCCTGCTTCATCCTGGCCGTCGACGACTCGATGGACTCGATCCTCGACTGGTACAAGGAAGAGGGGCTGATCTTCAAGGGCGGCTCCGGCTCCGGGGTCAACCTGTCGCGCATCCGTTCGTCCCGTGAGCTGCTCTCCTCCGGCGGCAACGCCTCCGGCCCGGTCAGCTTCATGCGCGGCGCGGACGCCTCGGCCGGCACCATCAAGTCCGGCGGCGCGACCCGCCGGGCGGCCAAGATGGTCATCATCGACGTGGACCACCCGGACATCCAGGAGTTCGTGGTCACGAAGGCGCGCGAGGAGGACAAGATCCGCGCGCTGCGCGACGCCGGGTTCGACATGGACCTCGGCGGCTCCGACATCGTCAGCGTGCAGTACCAGAACGCCAACAACTCGGTCCGGGTCTCCGACGAGTTCATGTCGGCGGTGGAGAACGGCAAGGGCTTCGACCTGCGCGGCCGGCTGGACGGCTCGGTGATCGAGACCGTCGACGCCAAGAACCTGTTCCGCTCCATCTCCCAGGCAGCCTGGGAGTGCGCCGACCCCGGTCTGCAGTACGACGACACGATCAACGACTGGCACACCTGCCCGGAGACCGGGCGGATCACCGCGTCGAACCCGTGCTCGGAGTACCTGCACCTGGACAACTCCTCGTGCAACCTGGCCTCGCTCAACCTGATGAAGTTCCTCCGCGCCGACGGTGGCTTCGAGGTGGAGAAGTTCGTCAAGTCCGTCGAGTTCGTCATCACCGCGATGGACATCTCGATCTGCTTCGCGGACTTCCCGACGGAGAAGATCGGCGAGACCTCCCGCGCCTACCGGCAGCTCGGCATCGGCTACGCCAACCTCGGCGCCCTGCTGATGGCCACCGGCCTGCCGTACGACTCGGACCAGGGCCGCTCGGTCGCCGCGTCGATCACGTCCCTGATGACCGGCACCGCCTACCGCCGCTCGGCAGAGCTGGCCGGCGTCGTCGGCCCGTACGACGGCTACGCCCGCAACGCCGAGCCGCACAAGCGGGTCATGCGCAAGCACGCCGCCGCGAACGACGAGATCAAGCCGACCAGCCCGGTGGCCACTGCGATCGTCCGCGAGGCGACCAAGCAGTGGACCCAGGGCAACAAGATCGGCGACAAGTTCGGTTGGCGCAACGCGCAGGCGAGCGTCCTCGCCCCGACCGGCACGATCGGCTTCATGATGGACTGCGACACGACCGGCGTGGAGCCGGACCTGGCGCTGGTCAAGTTCAAGAAGCTGGTCGGCGGCGGCTCGATGCAGATCGTCAACCAGACGGTTCCGCGCGCCCTGCGCAGCCTCGGCTATCCCGAGGAGCAGGTCGAGGCGATCGTCGAGCACATCGCCGACCACGGCCACGTCGTCGACGCCCCCGGCCTCAAGCCGGAGCACTACCCGGTCTTCGACTGCGCCATGGGGGAGCGGACGATCGCTCCGATGGGTCACGTGCGGATGATGGCGGCCATCCAGCCGTTCGTCTCCGGCGCCATCTCCAAGACGGTCAACATGCCGGAGGCGGCCACCGTCGAGGACGTCGAGAAGATCTACTTCGAGGGCTGGAAGCTCGGCCTCAAGGCGTTGGCGATCTACCGGGACAACTGCAAGGTCGGCCAGCCGCTCTCGGTGGCCAAGTCGAACAAGGCCACCGAGCCGGCCGCCGTCGAGACCGCAGCGGCCGCGCCGGCCGCGGTCGAGAAGGTCATCGAGTACCGGCCGGTGCGTAAGCGCCTGCCGAAGAAGCGCCCGTCCGAGACGGTCAGCTTCTCCGTCGGTGGCGCCGAGGGCTACCTGACCGCGTCGTCCTACCCGGACGACGGCCTCGGTGAGGTCTTCCTGAAGATGTCCAAGCAGGGCTCGACCCTGGCCGGCGTGATGGACGCCTTCTCGGTGGCCATCAGCATCGGCCTGCAGTACGGCGTGCCGCTGGAGACGTTCGTCAGCAAGTTCACCAACATGCGCTTCGAGCCGGCCGGCATGACCGACGACCCGGACGTACGCATGGCGGCCTCGGTGATGGACTACATCTTCCGTCGCCTGGCGCTGGACTTCCTGCCCTACGAGCGCCGCGCCGAGCTGGGCATCTTCACGGCCAGCGAGCGGGCCGCGCAGCTGCGCGCCGAGGCCGACGCGGAGGCCGCCGGCGTCACCGGTGTCGAGCTCACCGCGATGGCGTCGTCCGCTCCGGTGGAGACCCCGGCCAAGCCCGAGGCCGTCGCCCAGCCCGCCCAGGAGATGGCCGACGTGGCCGCCGCCAAGCCGGCTCCGAGCGTGGGCTCCAGCACCGAACTGCTGGAGGCCGTCATCGGCAAGGCCGCCGACGCACCGCTCTGCTTCACCTGCGGTACGAAGATGCGCCCGGCCGGTAGCTGCTACGTCTGCGAGGGCTGCGGCTCCACCAGCGGCTGCAGCTGACGTACGCGAAACGCGGCGCTGCCCCGATCTCCTTGCTGGAGGTCGGGGCAGCGCCGTTTCCAGGTAGCGGTCCTACCGGTATTGCCATGATCAGGTGATGAAAAATAGGTCTCAGGGGCCTTCTCCTACCTACTTTTCATCACCTGATCACCGAAGGCGGAAGGGAAGTTTGACCAGAACTGGCCACTGAATTGCTCGGCGGCGCGTACGGCGTTGCGGAACAGCATCGCGACGCCGCCGACCCGGGGCGTGATGGTGCCGGCGACCTCGGCGCCCCGGCCGAGGATGACGACCTCACGACCGGAGACAGGGATCTCGTGGTACGCCAGGAGGGCTTCGATGCCGGCCGGGGTGCACGGCAGCGGGCCGGGCAGGCCGACGGCGAGACGCCCCATGTTGAGCGGGTGCATCCGTCGACGTCCTTGTCCGGGTCGATGGTCTGCAAGGCCGCGTCGTAGTCCAGATGCCTCGGAACGGGGTACTGCACGAGCAGTCCGTGCACGGCCGGATCGTTGTTGAACCGGGTGATGGCCTGGTGCAGCTCGGCCTGGGTGACGGTGGCCGGCAGATGCGGCGGCGGTCTCGGCCAGGACGGCTTCGGCGACGGGTGCCCCCGGCAGCAGCCGGGCCGTGCCCGACGGGGTGTGGTGTGCGGACTCGCTGGTCGTGGTCATGACGGTTCCTCGACGCAGGCGCCCAGGCGGTCGACGCCCGCGAGAGGCTCCCCGATGGTTCCACCATCCCCGTGCCGCCAGTCGCCGCTGCTTCGATGATGCCGCATCACCAGGGCGTCTGCCCAGTTGAACCAGCACAGCCGCCGTCAGCGCCGGGCAGGCCCGCACCGGGCGTGCCGCCGCTGAGCCGGCTGCGGCCCGAGCGCTCAAACGGTCGGCAGGAGCGGGCGCATGAAGGTTCGCTCGTACCGCACCACGCAACCCGACTCGTCGCGGATGCTGTCGGCCGCGACGAACTCCGGGTCGTTGCCGAACCGTGCGCGGTAACGCTCGTAGGCCGCCAGGCTCTCGAAACTGAACAGCGCCTCCGCCTTGTCGCTGGCGCCCTCGGCGGGCAGGAAGTAGCCGTGGTGCACACCACCGTGCTTGGCCACCAGCCGCATCCATTCCCGGGCGAAGTCTTCGAACGCGTCGATCTGCGCGGGATCGATGGTGTAGTGCACGACGCAGGTGATCACGCCGTCACCCTACGGGCCGGATGTTCGGTAACGCTCGTGCTCCGCCTGACGAAGAAGGAGTGTGAAGGCTACGAGGGAGGGCGGCCTGTGAATGAGCCGAGCCGAGCCGATGACGACATCTCCGGCATCGGAGCCGATCCGGTGGCCTTCGAGGTCTTCTACCGGCGGCACCTGGAGGCGGTGAGCCGGTTCGTGGCGCGGCGGGTCGACGACCCACATCTCGCCGCCGACCTGACCGCCGACGTGTTCCTGGCGGTGATCGAGTCGGCGGCCGGCTACCGGCCGGACCGGGGCAGTCAGATCGGCTGGCTGTACGGGGTGGCCCGCAACGTCATCGGCGACGAGCGGCGTCGGGCGGCCCAACGGCTGCGGGTGACCGGTCGACTGGCCGGACGACGGGACCTGGGCCCCGATGACATCGCCCGCATCGAAGAGCGGATCGACGCCGAGTCGGCGGCCCGCCGCACCCACGGAGCGCTGAGCGAACTACCCGAGGGCACCCGAACGCTTGTCGAACTCGTCGCCGTGGACGGCCTCACCGTCGCGGAGGCGGCGACAGTGCTCGGGATGTCACCGGTCGCCGCTCGGGTCCGCCTGCATCGTGCCCGCCGCGTCGTCCGCGCCATGCTCGCCCGCCCGGTCACCACCCTCGCCTGATGAGACGGAGATGACGATGAACGAGACCGAACGGTCGCCGCAGGGTTTCGACGAGCAACTCCTCAGGGATCTGACCGCACACGTCGCCCAACGGGCTGAGATGGCGGCGGCGGGCAGCCCCGCCCGACGCCGTACCCCGTTTCTGCGCGGTTGGCGCCTCGCCGGAGCGTTCGGGCTGGCAGTGACGCTGACCGCCGGTGCGCTGGCGGTCCAGACCATGAGGCTGGGCGATCAGCCGCCGCCCACGGCCAGCGCGGCGGAGATCTTCCACCTGGCGGCCGAGGCCGCCCGGCAGCAGCCGGAGCTCACCGCCCGACCCGATCAGTACGTCTTCACGGAATCCCTGGCGACGATCCGGGAACTGCCGGACAGTGGCCCGTACCGGACCATCCGGAACCAACTGTGGCAGTCGGCCGGCGGAGTCGCGTACACGCAGGGACGGTACCGACCGGAGACCGATCCGAACGGGTGGAGCGAGCTGAGGGTGCTCCGCATGGGCGATGCCGCCGATCCCGAGAAGAAGCTCGACGCGTTCCAGCCGCCCGCGTACCACGGCGACCTGCCCACCGATCCGGACGAGCTGCTTCGATACCTTCGGGAACACCCGGTCGACCTGCATCTCCCCGCGGGAGTCGATGAAGAGGCCGTCTACGGGGACGCGAGCATGGTGTACACCACGGCGCGGTCGATGCTCGACGGCTACGTGCCGCCCGGAGCGCTCGCTGCGCTGTTCGAACTGCTGGCGCGGGAGCCCGGAGCGGTCGTCATATCGGGCGACGTGGTGGACGCCGCAGGTCGGCATGGGGTGGCGATTCGGATGCCCGGCGTGATCGGTGGTAATGAGGACTTGCTCTTCGACCGCGACACCCACGTCTTCCTCGGCCGCCGTGGGTCGGTGGTGCGGGACGGCAAGGAGTCCCTGCACACGGCTGTCGCGCTACTCCGCATCGCCATCGTCGACCGGCCGGGCCAGCTGCCCTGAGCGCCAGCAAACGAGCGACGACCGTTACTCCACGAACGGGTGAGTCAACCCACGGGAATGGGGGCTGAATTACCGAGGAATGGGCTGCGACGATGAGGGCATGACGACGACCGCTGAGGCGTACACCGAGTTCGGCAGCCGCGAGGCGCGCGGCATGTCGCCCACGTACGAGCGACTGTCGAAGGCCGTCGCTCGGGACGACGACCTGATCGCCCTGCTCGACGGGCTCCCGCCGGAGAAGCGGCAGCCGAACCTGCTGTTCGGTGTCGTCCGCTGGCTGGGTGGCCCGGTCGACGAGCCAGCCGCGTTCCACGACTTCGTGTTGACGCACTGGCCGGCCGTCGAGGCGGAGTTGCGCACCCGGGCGACCCAGACGAACGAGGCGGGCCGGTGCGCGGTCCTGCTGCCGGTGCTCGCCGCGTTGCCGCAGCCCCTCGCCCTGCTGGAGGTCGGTGCGTCCGCCGGGCTCTGCCTCTACTCCGACCGGTACGCGTACCGCTACGGCGATCATCAGGTCGGCTCCGGCGAGCCGGTCCTCGACTGCGCGGCCACCGGGTTGGTGCCGCCGGCACGCGTACCCCAGGTGGTGTGGCGGGCCGGCCTGGACCTCAACCCGCTCGACGTGACCGACCCCGGCGACGTGTCCTGGTTGGACGCCCTGATCTGGCCGGAGCAGGCCCACCGACGGGCCCGGCTGCGTGCCGCGGCCAAGGTCGCCGCCGCCGACCCACCGCTGCTGGTCCGCGGCGACCTGGTGGACGACCTGCCGGCGCTGGCCGCGCGGGCGCCGACCGGCGCGACGCTTGTGGTCTTCCACACCTCCGTGCTCTACCAGGTGCCGCCGCCGCGCCGGGACGCGTTCGTCCGGTTGGTCCGCGAGCTGCCCGGACACTGGGTGGCGAGCGAAGGGCCGGAGGTGCTCCGGTACGACGGGCTGCCCGACCCGCCGAGCGACGCTCTGCACAACGTCCTCGCGCTCGACGGAAAGCCGCTGGCCTGGGCCAGAGGCCACGGCCAGGCGCTCACCTGGTTCGGCTGACGTCACCCAGCCGCCAGCTGCCAGCCGCAAGCTGCAAGCCGACCCGGTCAGCTCAACGAGCCGGCTCGGGCATCCGGTGGCGCAGGGCCCGGATGAACCAGTCCACCGCTGGGGCCGTCGCGTCGCCTGTCGACCAGCCGTTGATCACCGCCAACAGGTCGAGGTAGCGGTCCCGGCGGGGGTCGTTGGCCGGAACCAACCGGTCGAGCAACCGCTGACGTAGGTCAGCCTCGTCGGAGTTTCCGTGCAGGCTCGCGTACCGGGCGGTGACGGCCGCGACCACCGGATCGGCGTCCGGGCTGATCGGGTCGAGGCCGGCCGCGACAGCGGGGGTCACCGCGTCCCGGACCACCGCGACGGCGTCCGGGCGGGGCAGACCCGGGACGTCGTGGTCGGCGGCGTGCTGTCGCGCCAGTCGCCGCATCCGGGCCTGGAAGTCCGGGTCCCGACACAACTCGGCCAGCTCCAGCCACGCCTCGACCTGCGCGGTGCTGGGGTCGTCGGGCAGCTCCGGTGTCATTGAGACGATCACACCCGGGTTCCCGGGTTGGTCTCCGAGGCCGGCGAAGACGCTGCCCAGGAAGTCGGCCACCAACTGCCCCCGTTCGTGGGTGGTGAGCTGGGCCAGCCGGTGCAGCTCGTCCACCCTGGCCGGGCCCGACCCGTGCCGCGCCGCGACGGCGAGCACCGCCTGGCGCAGCCGCAGGACCCTGATCTGCACGGCCAACGCCTCGGCGTGCGCGGCGGCCACCTCGTGCAGCGGCACCTCGTGATCCACCACCCGCCGGATGGTGGCCAGGTCCAGGCCCAGGTCACGCAACGTCCGGACCAGCTCCAACCGGGCCACTGCCGCCGGGCCGTACCGCCGGTAGCCGGCCGGGCTCCGATCGGTTGGTGGCACGACCCCGCTGTCGGCGTAGTACCGGATGGTCTTGACGCTCAGGCCCGTCCGTCGGGCCAGGTCGCCGATCGTGTGACGCGTCTCCCCGCTCATGCCCCCACCCTCGCGTCTCCCCCCGGTGGAGACTCAAGCCGCCGCGCTGATCGTCAGCGGACCCGCTCGTGACGGAGCAGGACCACGCCGTTGCCGAAGACGCGGCTCTCCACGAGTCGTAGGCCGGTCGGGGCGTCCGCGTCGGGGAAGAGCCGGCGGCCCCGACCGAGCAGCACCGGGTGGACGTAGATCCGGTACTCGTCGATCAGGCCGTGCCGGGCGAACGTCTCGGCCAGGTCGGCCCCGCCGAGTGCC
Organism: Micromonospora sp. NPDC005220; assembly: GCF_040607895.1. NCBI lineage: Bacteria > Bacillati > Actinomycetota > Actinomycetes > Micromonosporales > Micromonosporaceae > Micromonospora > Micromonospora sp. NPDC005220. The sequence goes on along the minus strand of NZ_JBEXHP010000048.1, from coordinate 25,986 downwards.
AGGTCGCCGCCCGGCTCGGCGGTGAGCTTGCGAACCTGCTCGGCGTCGACTTCACGCACGATGGTGGCGTTCCAGTCGGCGTGGTCGAGGGTGCGCGAGTAGACGATCTTCGGCTTGTCCCGCCAGATGCCCGCGTACTCGCGCATCGGCGCGCTGCTCGCCGGATCCTGATCGGCGGTAGGCCAGAACGCGGCCATCAGCTCGTAGCTGACCCGGCCGTTGAGGAACCCGCCCATCGGGGCGATCACCTCGTTGAAGTGCCAATGCAGCTCTTCGTCGACCTGGTGCCAGCCGATGTCGCCGCCCGGGCCCTCGAAGAACCCGTCCAACGACAGGCTCATGTGCACAACGACCTTCCGCATGGTGCTCCTTTGCGCTCGTGAGGGTGGTCGACCCCGAACTACCGCGGGCGAACGTAGTAGACGGTGTCGATGCCCGGGCCGCGATGGTCCGACAGGTTGGCGACGCACCGAAAGCCCAGCTCGGCCAGGAGGCTCAGGTGACTGTCGTTCGTCGACCACGTGCGGGTCGCCACGTGCGGGCTGGTCGACGTGGTCTGCGCGAACAGGTGCGCGTAGAGGCCGCGGGCGATGCCCTGCCTGCGTGCCTCGGGCAGGACGGCGATCGTGCTGACGTAGTCGCAGGGCGACCAGTCGGACAGCAGCGGCTCGGTGTGCCCGGCCCGGAACGACAACAGCCCGGTCACCTCACCATTCAGCGCTGCCAGAATCACGTGTTGTGCCAGGACCGCGTTGAGGTAGAGCGCTGGTGCCGCTCGCCCCCCGCCGGGGACGTCCGGAGCACCGGTGAGGGACTTCGTCGTGGTGCTGGCCCGACTCGACAGCGGCGGCACGAATTCCGCGTCCACCTGGGTCAGGATCTCCGCGATGGCCGGTGCCGCCGCGTCGAGTTGGCGGCCCGGCGTCAACAGCCGGAACTGCGTCACGGCTTCCTGGCCAGGGCGAAGAGCCGATGCTGGTAGAGGCTGGGCTTGGACGCCTCCGCGTGGCGCAGGAACTCGTCCCGGAACAGCTCGCGCTTGTCCGCCGGCACCTGCCGCAGAAACGGCAGCAACCCGGCGTGCGCGAAGTCGCGGATCAGGGAGGGATGCTCATGCCCGTCGCTCTCGACGGCCTCGATCTGGAGATCGACGAAGCCGATCAGGGTGAGCAACCGCTCGAATTCCTTCTTGGTCGGGTAGTAGGCGGGGTAGCTCCACCCCGCGAAGTTGGAGGCCAGCTGCAGCTCCTCGACGACGTCCAGCGCACACCGCCACAGACCCGAGTAGGTCTGGTGGCCGCCCTGGTGCACCGCGAGTTGACCGCCGTCGGCGAGCACCGCGAAGACCCTGCCGTACGCCACCTCCGGTGGCAGCGCCCAGTGCATGGAGCTGTTGGAAAACACCACGGCGAACTGGCGGTTGGAGTGGAAGTCGAGGATGTTCGCCTCCTCGAAGGTGACCGAGTCGGTGGGTGCGGCGGTCAGCCGGGCCCGAGCCGTTTTGATCATCTCGGGTGAGATGTCGATGCCGTGCGTTCGTACCCCGGGGAACCGGCGCGTCAGCTCGATGGTGAGCCGCCCGTCCCCGCAACCGACATCGAGGATGGACTCCCCGCTCCGCAGTCGTAGTTTCTCGATGAGGCGCTCAGCCTGCGACTGCTGGCTCGCGGAGCTCTTCGCATAGCCCTCGGCGTCTCTGAACAGCACATCGGTCTCCATGTCTGCCTTTGGTACCAGAACAGGATCGGCCACCACCGATCGGGCGGGCAACATGTAGTAGTGCGTCGTGCCGGTAATGCTCTCATGCGTGCTGGAGCCGGTCACCGCGAAACGCAGCCGCCGCCCCACCGAGTCGACAGCGGTGAAGGTGCGTCGACCGAACTCGTCGAAGACGACCTCGGTCAATTTGATCACCGCGGGGAAGGCGCCCTCATTCAACTCCTCGCACAGCTCCTGGGCGCTGTCGACCAACGCGGAGACGAGTTCGGTCGGTAGGCGGCGGTCGCCTCGCCCCTCCGTCGGCGGGTGGACCAGCCGGTTGCGGGCCGCGACGTAACGGCTGATCGCGTCGAGCAACCGCGGGCCGAACGGCTTCGGCCGGCGAACCATCATCAGCCCCACGTGGTAGCGGACGTCGGTGGACCCGGCACTTATCGTTCTGAGCAGTGCGGCGATGTCACCGCTCGTCAGTCGGTCCGAGCGGAGCAGCCGACCGGTATGGGACTCGTTGTGCAGGGCCACCAACTGCCGCAGCGAGCCGTAGAGCAACGTTGCCCAGAAGTAGACCAACTCGAAGAGCATCTGCTCGATCTCGGTGATCAGGTTGAGGCCGACGCCCCGCAGCACCTCCACCGACGCCCGCTCCGCGCCCTTCACCCGCAACGCCTGCCCGGCCGAGCGCACTGCCTGCTGATAGGACTCGAGGCCCTGCGGCGTGTCGGTCACGCTGAACCCGAGCCCGCGGGCCAGCAGCCGGGCCCGCGCCTCGGTCCGTTCGAACAACCGGGTCCGGTCAAGCTCCCGGACCTTGATCTGGTGCAGGATGTCCCGTGGGCCCAGCAGGGCGCTGATCAGCTCCACCGGCGACCGGGTCATGCACAACGTCATCAACGTGTCCTGATAGGACTCGCGGGCCTCGTTGCGAAACGACTCCCCGTCGAAGTCGTGGAGCTTCTCCTCGCCGATGAGCGCCAACTCCTCCGGGATGTCGTACAGGCCGAGCAGGATGTCGCGAAGTATTTCCGTCTTGTCCTTGGCTCGGAAATGGATGCGGTTACCGGCCGTGAAGGCGAACTCCGGGAAGGCCCGGAAGTCCTGCAACTTCCGGTCCCCGCGGATGACGCCGTGCAGGTCGACCTCGCCGAGCACACCACCGACTCCCCGTGCCCGATCGATCAAGAGGCGCAGGACCCGGTCCACCGCGCGGAAGTCCGGGCAGTATGTCTGCATCTGGAAGAGCGCCGTGCGGACGGCGCGGGGAAAGGTCTCCAGGGGCACCGCAGCCTTGTCCAGCACACGGTCCAGGTACTCGTCGAACTCCGTCCGATCCGCGTTGCGGTGTTCGAGACTGCACACCTCGACGGGCATCGGGTAGACGTGCCCGCGAGGAAACGACTGGCAGGTGACGACAAGCAGATTCACGTCGAGCTTGCTCACGATCCGCCGGACGAACGCGGGAAACGCGAATTCCGCGTCGTTGTCGAAGTCGTCCATGAAGTCGGCGTCGATGTCGTCGTAGAGGACCGTCCAACCGCGCTGTCCGTCCGGTGTCTCGGCGGTGCCCGCGCAGTGCGCCACAATCGCGTCCACCGCCGCCGCCAGAGCGGTGCGGTCGACGCGCAGGGAGACACCCGCGGCCGATGCGTGGTCCCGCACGTCGAGGATCCGGTCACCAGCCAGGGCGTGCGCCGCCCAGCGCAGGACCATGCTCTTGCCGCTGCCCGTTCCGCCGGTGAGCACGAGCATGCTTCCCGGCTTGCCGCCGGTGCGGTGCCCCAGCACGAACTCCTGGCTCCGTCGGTGGCCGAGCAGGTCGCTCATCGCGGGCCGCCTGACCGGTGCCAGATTCGGCCCAGTGACCGGCCGGAGGCGCCGAGGAAGTCGCGGGTGGATTCGCGTACGCCGGGCGCGAGGTGCAGCAGCGCCAGCAGGGCGAATGCGAGGAGCAGACAGACCGCGAGAGTACGCGGCCCGGGCCCGAGCAGAGCGCCGGCGGCGAAGACCAGCCCGAAGGGCAGCCCGACCGTACTGATCACGTTCACCGCGACCTCCCGCCGACGGGCGGACTCTGCCTGATTGAGTCGTGTCGACCGGTCCAGGCCGGTCTCGATCTGTTGCAGCAGCTCGGTCAGCGCGTTCTGCCGGTGAAATCCGTCCAGCAACGCGTTTGCCACTCCGCCCGAGTTCACCCGACGCGACCACAGGGTGTTGCGGAGTCTCGCCAGCCGCCCCTCCATCCGGGTGAGGTCGGCCTGAGCGGGCTTGTGGGTCCGGAGCAGGGCCAGGTCCTGGGCGATGTCCTGCAGAGACTGGCGCTGGGCCAGTCCGAGGGCGAAGACGTCGACGTACACCGAGGGCACGAGCACCGCGGCGAGGTCCAGGAAGTCTCCGGTGTCGGGCCGGTGGCCGCGCAGCCCGACGAACGCGGCGCCGTCGCGGAGCACCAGTGCCCGCCAGTCCGCGGAGAGGTGCACCAGGCCGGCGAACGGGGTGGCATCGGCCGGATCGGGTGGATAGCGCGACTCGGTGGTGCCCGATGCCAGCCCCCAGAGCCACTGACGGTCGGGCGGCCAGTGCCGATAGGTGAAGCTCATCCGGCGGCGGGGCTGGTCGGTGAAGGAGACGAACGTGATCGACAAGGCGCGGAACGCGCCGCCGCGCAGCCGGGCGGCGGGAGCCAGCGCGGAGTCCAACGCCCTGCGGACCGGATGATCCGGGTCCTCGCCCACGCCGGAGACGGCGCCCAACGACCGGATCGGATCGGTGCCGAGGTTGTAGTGGATGAAGGCGAAGGCGCTGCCCGTGCTGGAGAAGCGCGGCGGCGTCCAGATCTCGGCGGCCCAGGCATGGATCGGTCCGACGGCGACGTCGGTCAACCGCCGGTGCCACCGGGCCGGTTGATCCGACGTTCCGTACAGCGCCCGCGCCAGGTGCGGTTCGAAATAGGTACTGCGGGTCCGGGTGTCAGTGCGGGAAGGGACGCCCGCCGACGACGGAAGGGGGAGCGGCAGTGGGCCCGTCGTCCAGTCGGGTCGGGATCTGACATCTATCTGGTAGAGAATGACGGCGCTCTGAGTAGCGATGTCTGGCATGCCCACCCAGCCTCACGAGTGGCGGAGGTTTGGCCGTCCTCTGCAACTTCGATGTGGCGGACGACCAGGAGAGAGGTTTCATCAACTGTAGGTCACGTCGACAAATGTCATTACGCCGATCCGGCTTCGTCGTCGTCGGTCCTTCGGCTCCGACCATCTCTACACTTCCTGGGTGACCGGAGAGCGACGACCCCTGGCCGACCGGCCGCTCACCGAGCCGCACCCGTCCCGGCTGTCGCCGACGCACCCCGACCGGGCCCGGATTCTCGCGGCGCACGCTGCCGCGTTGGCCGCCGGTGAGGCCGGCTACCTCGACCCGGCGAGCGGGCTGTTCGTGCTCAGCGCCGCTTTCCTGGCCCGCCGTGGCACGTGCTGCGGGCGCGGCTGCCGGCACTGCCCGTACGTGGACGATCCACCCTCGGAATGAGGACTTCCGCCCGACCCACACACCCCGTACGGTGTCCGACGGACATCCGGCGGGCGCTTTCCGCCGTCGGTCGGCGAGAGGGTGGAATGTGCGCGGGCGGATCGTGGTCGCCGGGCTGGCCGGCCTGCTGGTGAGTGGCTGCGCCGACGAGGCGGAGCCGGTGGCGGTGCCACCACCGGTGCCGATCACGGTGGACGTGGCGGCGGCCTCCTCGGGTGGCGCCTGCCGGCTGCTGGACTTCACTGTCATCGAGCAGGTGGTCAAGACGCGCTTCGACGTGGCGGCGTCCAGTGAACAGGGCGACACCCACACCTGTGTGGTCCGGGCCGCGGGCGCGACCCTGCCGGAGTTGACGCTCAGCGTGACCGAGACCACGATCGACAAGACCAGCTTCGGCGCGGACGTGGTGCCGGACAAGGCGGCCAAGGTCACCGGGCTGGGTCAGCAGGCGTACAAGCGGACCACCGCCGCGGCAGCCGGGCGCGGGCCGGTCGCCGAGGTGGGCTGGTTGGCCACCGACGGACGGCTGGCCACGGTGAGCTGGACGGCGGCCCGTGGCAGTGAGCGCTCGGCGGTGGAGAAGCTGACCGGCGACCTGGCCGCGCTGGCGAAGAAGGTGGACACCCGGGCGTTGTGACGCCCGGGCGCCCGGTTGGTCAGTTGGCGGCGACGAAGACCCGGGAGGCGACCTCGCGGGGCAGCCGCACCCGGTCGCCGGAGCGGTCGATCGACACTCCGTCGCGCTCCTGGGCCACTGTGACCGTGGCACCCGGGTCGACACCGGCGGCGTGCAGCTGGCGCAGCACGTCACCGTCGGTCTGCACGCTCTCGCAGATCCGCCGGACCACGACCGGCCCGGAGAGGCCGGGGAACGCCAGGTTGCGCTCACCCTCGCCGGCCTGGGTGGTTTCGGCCTCCGGTGAGCCCAGCTCCTCAAGACCCGGGATCGGGTTGCCGTACGGGGAGCGGGTCGGCCGGTTGAGCAGGTCGTAGACCCGCTTCTCCACGGCGTCGCTCATCACGTGCTCCCAGCGGCAGGCCTCCTCGTGGGCCTCCTCGTAGGGCATCCCGATGACGTTGACCAGCAGCAGCTCGGCGAGGCGGTGCTTGCGCATCACGGACACGGCCGTGCCGCGACCCAGCGCGGTGAGCGTGAGGTGTCGGTCACCCTCGACGGTGAGCAGGCCGTCGCGCTCCATCCGGGCGACGGTCTGGCTCACTGTGGGGCCGCTCTGTCGTAGCCGCTCCGCGATCCGGGCACGCAGCGGCGGCACCCCCTCCTCTTCGAGTTCGAGGATGGTGCGCAGGTACATTTCGGTCGTGTCGACCAGGTCGTGAGACTTCATAACGTCAGCGGCCCTCCGGTGCACGATGTTACCTCGGGGAAGGGCTGGCGACCGCCGCCGAGCCGCGTGCCGTCGGGGCGAATGGTGTTGGATGGTCGCCATGTCCGGTACCCAGGAGCCGTTGGTCGAGGTCGAGCGGCTCGTCACCGAGCTCGACCAGGCCGATCCGCCCACCCTGCTCGATGTCCGCTGGCGGCTCGTCGGGCCGCCCGGCCGCGACGACTACCTCGCCGGCCACCTGCCCGGGGCGGTCTTCGTCGACCTGGACACCGCGCTCTGTGGGGCGCCGGGCGCCGGCGGTCGGCACCCCCTGCCCGACCCGGCCGCGTTGCAGGCCGCGCTCCGGGCCGCCGGCGTCCGCGCCGATCACCCCGTGGTGGTGTACGACGGCGGCGACGGCATGGCCGCCGCGCGGGCCTGGTGGACGCTGCGCTGGGCGGGGCACCGCTCGGTGCGCCTGCTGCACGGCGGCTATCCGGCCTGGCTCGCCGCCGGCCGGCCCGTCTCCACCGATCCGCCCGCCCCAACCCCCGGTAACGTCGTGGTGCGCCCCGGTGATCTCCCGGTACTCGATGCGGGGCAGGCCGCCGCGCTGGCCGCCGCGGACGACGCCGTGCTGCTCGACGTACGGGCGGCGCCGCGTTACCGGGGCGAGGTCGAGCCGATCGACCCGGTCGCCGGGCACGTGCCGGGAGCGGCGAACCTGCCCGCCGGGGAGTACGTCGGACCGGATGGTCGTTTCCCGGCCGCCGAGGTGTTGCGCGAGCGGTTCGCCGCCGCCGGGGTGACCGGGGCCGTCGGGGCGTACTGCGGCTCGGGTGTGACCGCCGCGCAGGCGGTGCTCGCGCTGCATCTGGCCGGCCGCACGGACGCCGCGCTCTACGTTGGATCGTGGAGCAACTGGGTGGCCGACCCGGCTCGGCCGGTCGCCTCCGGGTCGACACCCGGTCGCTGACCAGCGCATGCGGTGGGCCGGTGCCGGTCTTCGTGCGACGATGGGCTGATGTCCGACGACACGGTGGTGGTGTGGGACGAGTCGCTGCTCGCCTACAACATGGGTGACCATCCACTCGACCCGGTGCGGGTGGAGCTGACCATCGCGCTCGCCCGCGAGCTGGGCATCCTGGATCGGCCAGGGGTTCGCCTGGTCAAGCCGGAGCCCGCCGACGATGCCCTGCTCACTCGGGTGCACGAGCCGGCCTACCTCGCCGCGGTGCGCAACGCGCCGCGCGACCCGCTCTTCGCCGGGTACGGGCTGGGCACCTCCGACAACCCGGTCTTCGAGGGGATGCACGAGTCCAGCGCGCTCATCGCCGGCGCGACGGTGGCCGCCGCCGAGGCTGTCTGGCGTGGCGACGCCCGGCGGGCGGTGAACGTGGCTGGTGGCCTGCATCACGCGATGTCCGCCCGAGCCTCCGGCTTCTGCGTCTACAACGACCCCGCGGTGGCCATCGCCCGCCTGCTCGACCTGGGCGCCGAGCGGGTCGCCTACGTGGATGTCGACGTGCACCACGGCGACGGGGTGCAGCAGATCTTCTGGAACGACCCGCGGGTGCTCACGGTCAGCGTGCACGAGACCCCGCTGGCGCTCTTCCCCGGCACGGGTTTTCCGGACGAGACGGGTGGGCCGGGCGCGCAGGGCACGGCTGTCAACATGCCGTTGCCGCCGGGTGTGGACGACAGCGGCTGGCAGCGGGCGTTCCACGCGATCGTGCCGTCGGTGCTGCGCGCGTTCCGGCCGCAGGTGCTGGTCAGCCAGTGTGGTGCCGACGGGCACCGGCTGGATCCGCTCGCCGATCTGAACCTGACGGTGGACGGGCAGCGGGCCACCTACCTGGCGATGCGGGCGCTCGCCGACGAGTTGTGCGACGGCCGGTGGGTGGCCACCGGCGGCGGCGGGTACGCGCTCGTCGAGGTGGTGCCCCGGGCCTGGAGTCACCTGCTGGCGGTGGCCACCGGCGACCCGATCGACCCGGCCACGCTCACCCCACCCGGGTGGCGGGACCTGGTCGTCTCCCGCCGGCTGGGCCGGGAGGTGCCGCTGCGGATGACCGACGACGCCGACCCGTCGTACGAGCCGTGGCAGCCGACCGGCGAGCCGAACGCGGTGGACCGGGCGATCGCCGCCACCCGCAAGACGGTCTTCCCGCTGCTCGGGCTCGACCCGCACGATCCGCGGGACTGAGCCGGGCCGTTTCGGTGACGAGCCTTCACCAGCCGGTCGACGTGCTGCTCAGCGACGGCAGCACGGTCCAGTTGCGACCGATCGACCCGGCCGACGCGCCGGGCATCGTGGCGATGCACAGCCGCTTCTCCGAGCGCACCCGCTACCTTCGGTATTTCTCCCCGTACCCGCGCATCCCGGAACGGGATCTGATCCGTTTCGTCACCGTGGACCACCACGACCGGGAGGCGTTCGTGGTGCTGGCCGCCGACCAGATCGTCGCAGTGGGCCGGTACGAGCGGCTCGGCCCGCAGGCTCCCGAGGCGGAGGTGGCCTTCGTGGTGGAGGATGCCTACCAGGGTCGGGGCATCGGCTCGGTGCTGATGGAGCACCTGGCCGACGCGGCCCGCCGCAACGACATCATGAGCTTCGTCGCCGAGGTGCTGCCGGCCAACGGGACGATGCTGCGGGTCTTCGCGGACTTCGGCTACCAGGTCCAGCGCGAGTACGCCGACGGCGTGGTCCACCTGAGCTTCCCCATCGCGCCCACCGAGGCCAGCCTGGAGGTGCAGCGCGGCCGGGAACACCGGACCGAGGCCCGCTCGATCGCCCGGCTGCTCGCCCCGCGTGGCATCGTCGTCTACGGCGCCAGCGCCACCGGCCAGGGCGTCGGCGCGGCGGTGCTCGGGCACCTGCGCGACGGCGGGTTCACCGGTGCGGTGGTGCCGGTGCATCCGAGCGCGTCGACGGTGGCGGGCCTCCCCGCGTACCCGTCGGCGGTGGACGCCGGTGCGTCGGTGGACCTGGCGGTGGTGGCGGTCCCGCCGGAGGCGGTGACCGCGGTGGTCGCCGACGCCGCCGCCGCGGGGGTGCACGGCCTGGTGGTCATCTCGGCCGGCTTCGCCGAGGCCGGCCCGGAGGGTGCGGCCACGCAGCGGGCCCTGGTCCGCGCGGCGCACGCGGCCGGCATGCGGGTCGTCGGCCCGAACTGCCTGGGCGTGGCCAACACCGACCCGACGGTACGCCTCAACGCCACCCTCGCCCCGGCGCTGCCGCCGGCCGGTCGGGTCGGCATCTTCAGTCAGTCCGGTGCGTTCGGGGTGGCGTTGCTCGCCGAGGCGGACCGGCGGGGTCTCGGGCTGTCCAGCTTCGTCTCGGCCGGCAACCGGGCCGACGTCTCCGGCAACGACCTTCTGCAGTACTGGCAGGACGACAGCGGCACCGACGTGATCATGCTCTATCTGGAGACCTTCGGGAACCCGCGCAAGTTCGCCCGGCTGGCCCGGCGGATCGGCCGCGCCAAGCCGGTCGTCGCGCTCGCCTCGCCGGCCCGCCCGCCCGGGGTCGGTGACGCCGCCGGGCCGGACGAGGTGGCGGTGGCCGCCCTCTTCGCGCAGTCCGGTGTGATTCGGGTGGACACCGTGCCGGAGTTGCTCGACGTGGGTGTGCTGCTGGCCAACCAGCCGTTGCCGGTCGGCGGTCGGGTCGGTGTGGTCGGCAACTCCTCGGCCCTCACCGGGCTCGCCGCGACCGCCTGCGCCGGGCACGGCCTCAGCGTGGCCGACGGTTATCCCCGCGACGTCGGGCCGAGCGCCGGTGCCGCGGAGTTCGCCGCCGCTCTCGCCGAGACGGCCGCCGACGAACGGGTGGACGCCCTGGTGGTGGTCTTCGCCCCGCCGCTACCCGGGCAGCTGACCGATGTGGACGCCGACGTGACCGCCGCGCTGCCGGCCGCCCTCGCGCTGGGCAAGCCGACCGTGGCGACGTTCCTGGTCGGGCGGCTGCCACCGGGGGTGCCGGCGTACGGCGGGGTGGAGGAGGCGGTCCGCGCGCTCGCCCGCGCGCACCGGTACGCCGAGTGGCTTCGCCGGCCGCCCGGGGTGGCACCGGAGCTGCCCGGCCTCGATCGGGCTGCCGCGCAGGCCGCGCTCCGGTCCGACGCCACCGACCCGGGTGCGCTGCTGGCCGCGTACGGCATCGACGTGGTGGCCTCGGTGCCCGTCAGCTCGCCCGACGCGGCGGTCGACGCGGCCGTACGGCTGGGCTTCCCGGTGGCGCTCAAGGCGGCCGCTCCCGGGCTGCGGCACCGGCTCGACCTCGGCGCGGTCCGGCTCGACCTGCCCGACGAGCGGACCCTTCGCCGCGCGTACGCCGACCTGGCGGCGACCTTCGGCGCGGACGCGTTGGTCCAGCCGATGGTCCCGCCCGGGGTGGCCTGCGTGGTGGAGGTGGTGGAAGACCCGGCGTTCGGGCCGGTGGTCGGCTTCGGCCTCGGTGGGGTCGCCACCGAGTTGCTCGGCGATCGGGCCTGGCGGGCGGTGCCGCTGACCGACCGGGACGCGGCCGAGCTGGTCGACGAGCCGCGGGCGGCGCCGCTGCTGCGCGGGCACCGGGGGGCCGCGCCGGTCGACCGGGCGGCCCTGGCCGATCTGCTGCTGCGGGTGGGTCAGCTCGCCGACGAACAGCCCCGGGTGCGATCGCTGACCCTCAACCCGGTGCTCGCCCGCCCGGACGGCATTTCGGTCCTGCACGCCCAGGTAGGGGTGGGCGGCGTGGTCGCCCGCCCGGACACCGGCCCCCGCCGCCTCTGAGCGGGCCCGGTCAGGCGCGGCTGGAGATCTGCTGGACGCCCCAGGTGTTGCCGTCCGGGTCGGCGAAGAAGACGAAGCCGACGTTGTCCAGTGGATCCGGCACCGGCCGGGGGTTCTGACCCACCACCTGGATGTCGCTGACCTCCACGCCCCGCCCGACCAGCTCCTGGTGGGCACGCTTCAGGTCGGGCACCACCAGTTGCAGGCCCTTGAGTGAGCCGGGCGGCATCTCCGGGACGACGCCTTTACCGATCACGATCGAGCAGCCGGAGCCGGGCGGGGTGAGTTGGACGATGCGCGCCTCGTCGCTGATCACCGTGTCGTGGTCCACCGTGAAGCCGAGCTGGTCGGCGTAGAACTTCTTCGCCCGGTCCACATCGGAGACCGGCACGATCACCACTTCAAGCGTCCAGTTCATTGTTGTTCTCCTCGTGTCGCCGGTTGGCGGATCGGTATCCCAGTCAACACCCCGACCGCACGGGAGGCCCCGGCGAACCGCCGGGGCCTCCCGTGGGAACCGGGTGCGTCAGCAGGCGTACGCCTCCAGGCGCTGGGCCCGCTCCGGGGCGCGCAGCTTCAGCAGCGTCACCTTCTCGATCTGCCGGATCCGCTCCCGGGACAGGCCGAACTCCCGGCCGACCTCGTCCAGGGTGCGCTGGCGGCCGTCGTCGAGGCCGAACCGGAGGCGGATGACCGCCTGCTCCCGCTGGGACAGGGTGGAGAGCACGATGCTGACCTCGTTGCGCAGCTCGCCCTGGGCGGCGGTGTCACCCGGCTCGGTACGCGGGTCCACCGAGGCCACGAAGTCGCCGAGCGCGCTCTCACCGTCGTCGCCGACAGCCTGGTCCAGGCTGACCGGCTCCCGGTCGTAGGAGATCAGCTCGATGACCTGGATCTCGGGGATCTCCAGCGCGCGGGCGACCTCGGCGACGGTCGGTTCGCGGCCCAGCGTCACCGCCAGTTCGCGGCGGGCCCGGACCATCCGGTTGACCTGCTCGACCATGTGCACCGGAATCCGGATGGTGCGGGCCTGGTCGGCCATGGCGCGGGTGATGGCCTGCCGGATCCACCAGGTGGCGTACGTGGAGAACTTGTAACCCTTGGCGTAGTCGAACTTCTCCACCGCCCGGATCAGACCGAGGTTGCCCTCCTGGATCAGGTCGAGAAACGCCATGCCACGGCCGGTGTAGCGCTTGGCGATGCTGACCACCAGCCGCAGGTTCGCCTCCAACAGGTGGTCCTTGGCCGCCCGGCCCTCCGCGACGATCAGCTCCAGGTCGGCCCGCAGCTCCGCGGAGACCGGGGTGCAGGTGGCCAGCTTCTCGTCGGCGAACAGGCCGGCCTCGATGCGCCGGGCCAGGTCGACCTCCTGCGCGGCGGTCAGCAGCTTCGTCCGGCCGATCCCGTTGAGGTAGGCCCGGACCAGGTCGGTGGAGATGCCGCGCTCGTCGGTGGCGTCCAGGTCGACGAGGGCCTCGGAGGCTCCGTCAGTGTCGGTCGTGGTGGCCGGGCGCGTCCGGTGTTCCGTCATCTGCAGGACCATCTCTGTCTCTCCCCGTTTCCACGTCGGTGCCGCGTTCCCGGCCCAGTGGTGCCGGTGTGACAACAGCTTGGCGGGCAGGGCGTAAAACGGGAGTGAGGCGATCGGGCACCCGACAGGAATCGGGTCGGATCGCTGGTGCGGTGTGTCGTCCCGCTGTGTGGTTGCCCGCCCCGGCTACGTTGCGGACGGCCGGCCAGCTCTGGTCGGTCGAGGACGACAGATGGAGGACGGTGTGGTCTTCAAGCGGCTCATGAAGGCGATGGGCGTCGGCGGCCCGTCGGTGGAGACGGTGCTGGCCAACCCGAACTGCCGCCCCGGCGGCCAGCTGGAGGGCCGCATCCAGGTGCTGGGCGGCGACCACCAGGTCGACATCGACCACGTCACCCTCGGTCTGGTCACCCGGGTCGAGGTGGAGAGCGGCGACAACGACTACGACACCACTCAGGAGTTTCACCGCCAGCGGGTCACCGGCGCGTTCCGGCTGGAGCCGGGGCAGCGCTACGACCTCCCGTTCCGCTTCGACGTGCCGTGGGAGACGCCGGTCACCGAGCTGTACGGGCAGCACCTGCACGGGATGACGATGGGCCTGCGTACCGAGCTGGAGGTGGCCCGCGCGGTCGACAAGGGTGACCTGGACGCCGTGTCGGTGCACCCGCTACCGGCGCAGCAGCGACTGCTGGACGCGTTGCTGCGGCTGGGTTTCCGGTTCGCCCGCGCCGATGTGGAGCGTGGCCACATCTACGGCGTACACCAGACGTTGCCGTTCTACCAGGAGATCGAGTTCAGCCCGGCGCCGCAGTACGCCCGCTCGATCAACCAGTTGGAGGTGACCTTCATCGCCGACGCGCGGCAGATGCAGGTGGTGCTGGAGGTCGACAAGCGCGGCGGCGTCTTCACCGAGGGCCGGGACGCCTTCGGCCGGTTCACCGTCGATCACGCCACCGCCGACCACACCGACTGGGCCGCCGAGCTCGACAACTGGCTCCGCCAGTCCCTGACCCGCCGAGGCCTCTTCGGTTAGAGGTCCAGGAGGAGGGTTTGGGGGCCTATGTTGACGCTCTCCACCAGCATGTGGGTGCGGAAGCGGCCGGTCTCGACCTTGGCTCCTCGCTGACGCAGGGCGTCGACCACCGCTGTCACCAGCGGTTCGGCCACCTCGGCGGGGGCGGCGGCGATCCAGCTCGGTCGGCGGCCCTTGCGGACGTCGCCGTACAGGGTGAACTGGCTGACCACCAGGATCGGTGCGCCGGTGTCGGCGGCGGACCGTTCACCGTCCAGGATGCGTACCTCGTGCACCTTGCGGGCCATCGTCTGAGCGGTCTGCGCGGTGTCGGTGTGGGTCACCCCGAGCAGCACCAGCAGGCCGTTCTCGATCGCACCGACCACCTCGCCGTCGACCGTCACGCTGGCCCGCCCGACGGTCTGCACCACCGCGCGCATCAGCGAACCACCGCCGGGCCCGTCACCGCTGAGCAGACCGCGCGCATCACGTGGTCACCGGCTCGATGAAACCGCGCTCCACCAGGTGCGCCACGATCGGGCCGGCGGCCTCGGCCATCTCGTCCGGCTCGACGTCGTGCGCGGCGGCGAGCAGGGCGAGCTGGTCACGCAGCGGCAGCCGGCCGTCGGCGCCACCGACCAGCGCCAGCACCAGCGGGTCGATCTCCTCGGTCCAGCGCAGGCCGTGCGGCATCGCGAGGACCTGCCGGTCCACCCCCCAGCCCTCGTCGCCCATGGTGGCCTCCTGCCGCAGTTGGAGGCCCTCGGCGGCCCGGTAGCGCTCGGCGAGCAACGCCTCGGTGTCGCGTACCCGGAGAAAGTCCCGGCGGTCGAACCAGGCGGCGATCTGGTCGCCCAGCGGTGGCTGCACCCGCTGGCGCAGGTCCTCCACCCGGACCACCGGGTCGGCGTGTCCGCTCCGGCGTAGGGACACGATGCCGAAGCCGATCCCCTCCACCTTGTGCGCGTCGAACCAGTCCAGCCAGGCGGCCATCCGCTGCGGGTCGGCGGTCTCGCCGGCGTCGGTGAGCCACAGGTCGACGTACGCCATCGGGTCGGCCACCTCGCGCTGGATCACCCAGGCGTCCAGGCCGGTCCCGGCGAACCAGCCGGCCACCCGCTCGTCCCACTCCTCGCCGGCGACATGCACCCAGTTCGCCAGGTACTGCATGGTGCCGCCCTCGGTGAGCAGGCCCGGGGCGGCGGCGGCCAGCTCGGCGCCGATCGCGTCACCGACCCGGCCGGAGTCGCGGTACACGTGGGTGGTGGTGCCCGGACCGACCACGAACGGCGGGTTGCTCACCACCAGGTCGAACCGCCGGCCGGCCACCGGGGCGACCAGGTCACCGCGGAGCAGCTCCCAGTCCTGACCGTTCAGGGCGGCGGTGGTCGCGGCGAAGCGCAGCGCCCGCTCGGAGACGTCGGTGGCGGTCACCGACCTGGCGTGGGTGGCCAGGTGCAGGGCCTGGACGCCGGAGCCGGTGCCCAGGTCCAGTGCGGTGTCGACCGGCCGGCGCATGGTCGCGCCGATCAGGGTGTGGGTCGCCCCGCCGATGCCGAGGACGTGCTCGGCGTGCAACGGGCGACCCGGGCGGGCGCTGGCCGGCACGTCGGCGAGCACCCACCAGTCCTCGCCGTACGGCTCCAGGTCGACGCCGGCGCGCAGGCCGTCGCCGTACCGCTCGACCAGCCCGCCCGCGAGGGCCTCCTGCACGCTCAGCGGCGTCAGCGCGGCGGCCACCGCGGCCTCCGGCTCGGTCTGGTCGCAGATGAACACCCGGATCAGGGTGCCGAGCGGGTCGTCGTCCTCGGTGGCGCGTAGCGCGGCCCGGTAGTCGTTGCGGGCGACCGCGGCGGTCGCCTGGGCACCCAGCCGCTCGGCGATGCCGTGGCTGGTGAAACCGGTCCGGGTCAGCGCGGTCCGCAGCGCGTCCACGCCGGCGGGGGAGAGCAGCATGTCGTGTTCGTCCACCCCGACATCCTGCCCCCCGTCGCGCCCCGGGTCAGCGCCACCCGGCAGATCCGTGCCGCCAGCGGTGCCAACCGAGAATGATCGACGGGGCAGTGGCTGCTGCGTGTGCATCGTCGTACCTGAACGGTCGCGTCGTAGGGAGGATCAGCCGTCTGAGTTGCAGATCGGCAGGGTGCCGAGCCGCTCGGTGTAGTGGTGCGCCAACGCGTCGAATCGCACCCGGGCCTCGCCCGCCATGACCGCATCCCACGCCGAACGCAGCCGTGCCACGGTCTGCGCCACCGTGTCGAATGTCCGCTCCGGGTCCGCGCCAGCCCGCTCGGCCAGCCGCCGAAAGTGATCGCCAGTGACAGCGCTCGGTACCGTCTCCCCATCCAGGCTGAGCGCCAGCGGCGCCCAACGGTAGGTGGAGTAGACCGATAAAGAGTGAAAGTCGTAAACCGGAGCGAGGTGCGGAGTCCGTCCGTCCGGGTACCTGATCGCCCAGTTCTTCAAATGCCCATCCGTATTGCCCACGATCAGTAGGGCGGCGAGACGAGCGATGAAGTCGTGGTAGCCCTCGTCCCCGGTCAGTTGCCGGATCGCGGTGGCGAGACTGTCGTACGAGGCACCCGACTCGCTGTACTTGAACATGGGTTCGACGTCCGCGATCTGGGCGAAGTCCTCCACGTGGATGCGTTCGCCAGGGGCGCGATCGAACCGTTGGATGACGTAGACGAGATCGGTCGGGCGGACCAGGCCGTCGGGCAGCCCCTTGATCTCATCCGCCCGCAGGAGATGCACCGCCGGCACCGGGAATCCGGCTGCAGCCAACCAACTCATTGTCAGGTATTCGTTGGTGGGTAGGTCACGCAGACCCTGGTCGGGCAGCTTGACGATCCACCAACCGCCCTGTCCGCTCACTGGTACGGCGAGCCGGTCCGTTGAGATCGAATATTTGAGCTGCACTCCGGCCAACGAGTGGCGCAGCGGGTGGTCTAGCTGACCCGTCTCCGGCGGAAAATCGTCCTCCGGCTCGCTGTCGGCGTGCACGGTGACGGCACCCGGCAGGTTGCTCCCCACTCTGAGTAGCAGGGTGAAGTCCCCCACTCTGCCACCTCCGAGTTCACGAACGATCTGGCGACGCAGAGCGCCCTCGGGCAGCAGGTTGGCGAACCAGGGAGGCAGGCCGACCCGGGTGCGTCGGACCGACCGGGGATCGTCCTCGAAGATCTGGCCGAGAACCCGGTGGTCGGGCGAGGAGAGGTCATCGTCGTAGATGAATTCGGACCCGCCCTGGTGAAACTGAAGTTCGCCGACCCGCCGACCGTGTAGCCGCACCTCGGCTGTCGTTCCGGTCATGTCACGCGGCCGTCCGCAGTATGTCCGTGAGTGATCGTCCGTCCCGTGCCCCCCACTCGGCCATCCGATTGACGTGGCCGGTGATGGTCCGGGAGCACTCCTGAGCCCGCAGCTCCAGGAAGCCGGCCCAGTCGTCGCGGAGTGCCAGACTCCGGGCGTCATCGGTGATCAGATGGCTGGCCGCGACTGCCGTGGAGGCGCCCACGAGGGCTGAGCGGGTGACGCGTTCCCCGGGGGGAAGCACGAAACGGTTGGCGATCGTACCCAGGGCGGAGCCGCTGCTGTCGGGCAGCAGCGGCCGTAACGGACTGCCCTGTTCCAGTAGCCGGGAGATGTCGATGATCTCACCGCTGCTGAAATCGCGTGGCTCGGCCGAGAGCAGTCCCAGAGTGTTGAGTTTGGTCATCGCATGGTTGAAGTGGACCTTGTCCAATTCCGCCGAGAAGTCGGGGAAGGATTGCACCTGCCGCAACACGTTGGACGCAGCCGTCAGCGCGTCGGGTGCGTCAACCGAGTCCACCTGATTACGGACGTCGGCAACGCTAATCCCACGGGCTCGTGTACCCGCGACAGCACTGCGCCAGACCCAGCGTCGCAGCAAGGTCGCTGGTCGGCCGGCCGGTGTTCCGTGCAACCGAATGAACCGGACCAGGATCGGCAGTACATGTGAGTAGGGCAAGAGTCTAATGTGCGGGATGCCGCACTCGCCGCGCAGGAAATCGACAGCCTCCCGCAGTCGTGCGGCCACCTCCCGCAGCGTCTCCGCCGGGTCGTCCTGAGGGCCGAACTCCTGCCGGAAGTCTTCTCGGAAGATGTCGCCGCCCCGATACGCAAGGACGCAGCGCAGGGCCAGCCGGTCGTCGAGCGTTCCGAACCCGAGCGTGGCCGGAACCCGACCGAGGCCATGCAAGCTGCTCAGTTCGTCACTAACGGCACCAGTGTGCAAGGCCTGAAAGACTTCGGACTTGGTCAGCCGCTTCCCTGTGGTGTTCATCCGGGTGAAGATTTCGAGCAGGGCCTCCTCATCCGCCGAGTGAACGATGTATGTCGGGATCTGGTACTCACGTATCGCCTTTGCTGCCTGATCAGCGAGGGCGAGTTGATCCTCAGAAAGCCAGTCGGAGTTGTCCCGCATCCATCGGAGCAGGACCGCAGTGTCCAGCAGGGAGCTGACCGGCACCCAGGAACGCGGCGGCCGTTGACGGTTACCGATGGTGTGAAACTCGCCCGCGTCCAGGTCGAGATGGACCCGGAACCGCGGGTCGACCGAGCGGTCCGCCCGGGTAAGAGCACCAACGAGAGAGACGATGCGCTGCTGGCCATCGACGACCCAAAGAGCTGCGGCCGTCTCGGGTGCCACAACTTCCAGCGGGCCGACCTGGAGGCGTTGCGCCGGTGCCGGACGCCGCCACAGCAGCAGATTGCCGATCGGGAAGCCGCGTAGCAGACTGTCGAAAAGTCGGACGATGTCCGCCGCTTCCCACTTGAAGGATCGCTGGAATGGCGGAATCCGCACCAGTCCGGCGGTGACGTCGCGTACCAGATCCTCCGGCGTGCGGTACTCGACGCGGGGCCTCTCCAGGCTAGGCACGGCCACCTCCTTCCAGGGACTCACCGACAGTATCGGCAACGTGTCTCAAGTCCCAGCTACACCGCCGACGAAACCCGCCGACGTCAGGGCTGTTGTCCACCCTCGTCCGAGCGGCAGGGCAGGATGGTCCGCATGACGCTCGTTCTGCCCATCGACCCGGAGGCCAACCGGTTGCTGGAGCGCAGCCCGCTGGCCCTGCTCCTCGGCATGGTTCTTGATCAACAAGTGCCGATGGAGAAGGCGTTCTCCTCGCCGTACGTGCTCCAGCAGCGGCTCGGCCACGAGCTGGACGCGGCGGAGCTGGCCGGGTACGACCCGGAGGCGCTGGTCGCGCTCTTCGCCCAGCCGCCCGCGCTGCACCGGTTCCCGAAGGCCATGGCGGCCCGGGTGCAGGAGGTCTGCCAGGTGCTGGTGGAGCGCTATGACGGTGACGCGGCGCTGCTCTGGGCCGAGGTCACCGACGGGCCGGAGCTGCTGCGCCGGGTCGCCGCGCTGCCCGGCTTCGGCAAGCAGAAGGCGCAGATCTTCGTGGCTCTGCTCGGCAAGCGGTTCGGGGTGACCCCGCAGGACTGGCGGAAGGCGGCCGGAGACTACGGCGACCCGGGCGCGTACCGGTCGGTGGCCGACGTCACTGACGCCGATTCGCTGCGTCGGGTGCGGGAGTTCAAGCAGCAGATGAAGGCGGCGGCCAAGGCTGCGGGGGGATGAAGCTCAGGCGGCGGTGGGGTGCGCCAGCGAGGCCAGCGCGCGCCGGACGTCGGCCAGCGAGACGGTGGCCGAGTCGTCCAAGTCGGCCAGGCCCGCCTCGATCCACTGCCGCATCAGTGTGGTGACGCCGATGCCCCGGGCGTCGGCGGCGACGCGGACCCGCTCGTAGGTGTCCAGTGGCAGCCGCACCGATCGGCTCACCATCGGCACGTCGCTGTCGGGGGTGGGCAGCTCCACCGCCGGGCTCTCGTCGATCAGATCGGCGATTCGGTCGTCGCCGCTGTGGAACTGCTTGGTCGCGTCGTTACGGTGCATCGTCACGGCCCCCCTCATCGGCGGTCTCTCCGTACGGCCTCGTCGTAGCGCTTGGACTCGACGTCGCTCAGCTCGCGGGCGGAGAGGATGTCCCAGTCGTTGTCGGTGCCATCGGCTTCGGCGAGCAGCACGGCCAGTCGGCGGCCCCGGCGGGCGGCGGCGTAGACCACCATCACGTCGTCGCCCAGGTGGCGGATCACCCGTCGGGCGCTGTGCAGCGCCTCCCAGACTTCCCCGGGTGTGACGTCGTAGACCCTCAGGTTGGCCAACGCCTCGTCGGTGAAGCTGAACCTGCTGCCCACGTGGCCGAGCGTACCACGCGCGTAACACGTACCGGGCTGGGTCAATTTTCACTGATCACGCCTCCGTGGTGACAGGATGGGGCGTAATCCCTTCGAGGAGGTCCATGGTGAAGCGTCAGGCGTACCAGCCGATTCTGATCACCGATGCCTCGCGCAGCCAGAATGATCAGCTCACCAGCCGTCAGCGCCGCTATGTCCTCATGATGGGTATCCGGGTGGCCTGCATCATCGCCGGCGCGATCCTGGTCGGCGCGAACGCTCCACTGCTCTGGCTCTGGCTGCCGCTGTGCGCCCTCGGCATGGTGCTCATTCCGTGGCTGGCCGTGCTGCTGGCCAACGACCGGCCGCCCAAGGAGGAGCACCGGCTGGCGAATCGCTTCCATCCCCGGCGGCGGGACGACACCCCGCCGATGAGCCTCACCGCCGAGGAACGCCCGCACAAGGTCATCGACGTCGAACCCTGACCCGCGAACGGGCCAGGGTTCGAGCAGTCAGAGCTGTGGCCGGGCGCCGGCCGTCGAGACGGCCAGCGCGCCCAGGTCGGTGGCGCGGCTCAACGCCGCGGCCGGGGTGGCACCGGCGAGCCACGCGGTGAGCAGACCGGCAGCGAAGGCGTCGCCCGCGCCGGTGACGTCCACCCCCCCCACCCGGCGCGCCTCGGCCACACAGACCGCCGCCCCGCGGTCGACCCAGACCGCGCCGGCCGCGCCGCCCTTCACCACGACCCGCCGAGCCGTCGCCGACAGCGCCCGCCCCTGCGCCGCCGGGTCCAGCCCGCCGGCCAGTGCCGTCGCCTCGTCCGCGTTGACCAGGAGCAGGTCGACATCGCGTACCCAACTCAGGAACGCCGCCGCGCCGACCCGCCGCAGCGGCGCCGCGGAGGCCGCGTCGACGCTGGTGGTGAGCCCGCGCTCGCGGGCGGCGGCCAACGCCCGCAGCCCCGCGCCGCGCGACTCCACGTCCAGCAGGGTGTACGCGGACAGGTGCAGATGCCCAGCGTCGGGCGCCGCCGCGAGGGCCCGCTCGACGTGCGCGGCGCTCAGCCGCAGGTTCGCGCCCCGCTGGCTGACCATGGTGCGCTCGTCGGCGGCGGCCAACACGATGACCGTGCCGGTCGGGGCGCCCTCGACCCGCTCGATCGCGCAGTCGACGCCCGCCCGTTCGAGTTCGGCCACCCGGTCCCGCCCGGCGTCGTCGTCACCGACGGCGCCGACGAGCGTGACGTCCACCCGCTGAGCGGCGACCCAGGCAGCGGTGTTGGCCGCCTGACCGCCGCCACCGACGCTGATCGCGGCCCCGGTGTCCGAGCCGGCCGCGAGCGGCCCGGACAACACCGCGATCACGTCGGTGATCACGTCCCCGACGACGACCATCCGGGCCGGTCGGGTCATGCCGGGACGGCGGTGCCGCGGGCCGCCGAGGCGACCGCGATCCGCGCGGCCAGGTCGGCGTTGCGCAGGATGATCCGCACGTTCACCGCCAGGCTGGCGCCCTCGGTGGCCGAGTGGAAGTGCGCCAGCAGGTACGGGGTGACCGCCTTCCCGGTGATCCCGTCCCGCTCCAGCAGGGCCAGGCCCTCGGTGAGCGTCCGGTCGTGCAGCTCCGGGTCGAGCTGCTCGTCGACCGGCAGCGGGTTGGCGATGAGCAGCCCGCCGGTGTGCACGGCGTGCCCGTCCCGGGCGGCGAGCACGGCGGCGACCTGCTCCGGCGAGTCCACCGACCAGTCCAGGTCGAAGCCGGAGTCGGTGAGGTAGAAGCCGGGGAACCGGAGGGTGCGGTAACCGACCACCGCGACCCCCAGGGTCTCCAGCCGCTCCAGCGTCGCTCCCACGTCGAGGATCGACTTGACCCCGGCGCAGACCACCGCGATCGGGGTCTGCGCCAGGGTGACCAGGTCCGCCGACTCGTCGAAGGTGTGCGCGGCCTCCCGGTGCACCCCGCCCAGCCCGCCGGTGGCGAACACGCCGATACCGGCGGCGGCGGCCACCGCACTGGTCGCGGCCACCGTGGTCGCGCCGTCCGCGCCGCTCGCGGCGGCCACCGCGAGGTCGCGGACCGAGAGCTTGGTCACGCCGTCGACCGTGGCGAGCCGGGTCAGCTGCGCGTCGTCCAGGCCGACCACCAGCTCACCGGCGATCATGCCGATCGTCGCCGGAACGGCCCCGGCGTCCCGAACCGCCCGTTCGATCTCCCTGGCCACCCGCAGATTCTCCGGTCGGGGCAGACCGTGCGAGACGATGGTGCTCTCCAGGGCGACGACCGGCCGGCCGTCGCGCTGGGCTTCGGCCACCTCGGTGCCATAGCTGATGCGAAAGTCAGTCACACGGGCACCGTACGGGGTGGGACCTCGGCCGGCCTCAAGTGGACCCGGCCGTGATGACCTGCCAAACTTGACGGTTGGAGGTGCAGACGTGAGCACAGAGGTTCTCGAGCGTCCGGAGCTGAAGGACGCCGATACCGGTCCCGAGATGTTCCACTACGTCCGCAAGGAGAAGATCGCCGAGAGCGCCGTCATGGGCACTTTCGTCGTCGCTCTCTGCGGCGAGACCTTTCCGGTCACCAAGGCGGCCAAGCCGGGATCGCCGGTCTGCCCCAAGTGCAAGGAGATCTACGACTCGTACCGCGAGTGAACCTCGGCCGGCGCTCCGGCCGGCGACGTAGCCTGCGGCGGTGACCACCTCCACCGCCCTGCTCCTCGCCGACCTGACCGGGGTGGCGGTTTTCGCAGCGTCCGGTGCCTCGGCGGCGGTGGCCAAGCGACTGGACCTGTTCGGTGTCGCGTTCGTCGGCTTCGTGGCCGCCCTCGGCGGCGGGATCTTCCGGGACCTGGTCATCGACGAGGTGCCGCCGCTGGCCTTCGCCGACTGGCGGTACGCGGCCACCGCCGCGATCACCGCACTCGCCGTTTTCTGGCTGCACCCGCAACTGGCCCGCCTACGGACGACCGTGCTGGTGCTGGACGCGGCCGGCCTGGCGCTGTTCACCGTCACCGGCACGCTCAAGGCGCTCGACGCCCGGGTGCCGGCGGTCGGCGCCTGCCTCATCGGCATGCTCACCGCGATCGGCGGCGGGCTCGGTCGGGACCTGCTCACCGCCGAGATCCCGGTCGTGCTGCGCCGGGAGATCTACGCGCTGGCCGCGCTCGCCGGTTCGATCCTGGTGGCGCTGCTGTACGCCGGCGGGCAGACCGGGCCCGCACCGCTCACCGGCGCCGCCGTCCTGGTCTTCGGGCTGCGCCTGATCGCGCTGCGTCGGCGCTGGTCCGCGCCGGTGGCCACGCTGCGCCCGCCGCGCACCGGTGACCCGGAGTGGTGAGGTCGCTGGGGTGCCAGATGTGACCAGCGTGGCGTCGCCTGGGCCCGAGGGCCCGCGCTGGTTATGCTGAGTCGGCCTTCGCGGCAGCTTCTGCGCGGAGGCGTTTTCATGGGCGGCGGATCCTCGTGGCCCTCGCCCGGGGTCCGCCATCGTGCGGTCGGAGAGGAGCTTCGCGTGGCAGCCCGGACGCCGGTGCTCGAGACGTTCCCGGCGCTACGCGCCTGGCAGCGCAAGGCCCTGGTGGAGTACCTGCGTCGCCGTACCGAGGACTTCACAGCGGTCGCCACGCCCGGCGCCGGCAAGACCACCTTCGCCCTGCGGATCGCGGCGGAGCTGCTCGGTGACGGCACCGTGGAGGCGGTCACCGTGGTCGCCCCGACCGAGCACCTGAAGAACCAGTGGGCCGACGCCGCGGCCCGGGTGGGCATCCAACTCGACGCCGCGTTCCGCAACGCCGACGTGCACTCCGCGGCCGACTTCCACGGCGCGGTCGTCACCTACGCGCAGGTGGGGATGGCCCCGCAGGTGCACCGGCGGCGCACCATGACCCGGCGCACCCTGGTCATCCTCGACGAGATCCACCACGCCGGCGACTCCCGGTCCTGGGGCGACGGGGTGAAGAACGCCTTCGAGCCCGCCGTACGCCGGCTGATGCTCACCGGGACGCCCTTCCGCTCCGACGACAACCCGATCCCGTTCGTCAGCTACGAGCGGGGCGGGGACGGGCTGCTGCGCTCTCGCGCCGACTCGGTGTACGGCTACTCGGACGCGCTGCGCGACGGGGTGGTCAGGCCGGTGCTCTTCCTGGCGTACTCCGGGGAGACCCGCTGGCGGACCAACGCGGGGGAGGAGTTGGCCGCCCGACTGGGTGAGCCGATGACCCAGGACCTGGTGGCGCAGGCGTGGCGTACCGCCCTGGACCCGGCCGGCGACTGGATGCCGCAGGTGCTGCGGGCCGCCGACGCCCGACTCACCGTGCTGCGCAACGCGGGCATGGCCGACGCCGGTGGCCTGATCATCGCCACCGACCAGCAGACCGCCCGCTCGTACGCCAAGCTGATCGAGCAGGTGACCGGCGAGAAGGCCGCCGTGGTGCTCTCCGACGACCAGGGCGCGTCCGCCCGGATCGCGACGTTCGCGGCGTCCGACCAGCGGTGGCTGGTCGCGGTGCGGATGGTGTCCGAGGGGGTCGACATCCCGCGACTCGCCGTCGGCGTCTACGCCACCAGCGCCAGCACCCCGCTCTACTTCGCCCAGGCGATCGGCCGGTTCGTGCGGGCCCGCCGGCCCGGGGAGACCGCGTCGGTCTTCCTGCCCAGCGTGCCGCACCTGCTCGGGCTGGCCAGCGAGATGGAGACCGAGCGCGACCACGTCCTCGGCAAACCCAAGGAAGCCGACGGTTTCGACGACGACCTGCTGGAACGCGCACAGCGCGACGACCAGGCCAGCGGAGAGTTGGAGAAGCGGTTCGCGGCGCTCTCGGCCACCGCCGAACTGGACCAGGTGATCTTCGACGGCGCGTCGTTCGGTACCGCGGCCCAGGCCGGCACCCCCGAGGAAGAGGAATACCTCGGCCTACCCGGCCTGCTCACCGCCGACCAGGTTTCGCTGCTGCTGACCAAGCGCCAGGCCGCACAGCTCGCCGCCCAACGCCGTCGTACGGCCGACGGGCCCGCTCAGCCGGCCGCTGCGCCCACGGCGGCGCCCCCCGCACCCATGAGCGCCGCCCAGCGTCGCGTGGCGCTCCGGCGCCAACTGAACGCTCTGGTGGCCGCCCGACACCACCGCACCGGCCAACCCCACGGCAAGATCCATGCCGAACTGCGTCGCCTCTGCGGCGGCCCGCCGAGCGCCCAGGCCACCATCGAGCAGCTAGAGGAACGCATCGCCACAGTGCAGACCCTCTAAACCCGTCCGCCCCACCGGCAGCCGCCTGTCGGGCTGGGGCTGAGCGGCGGGCGGGGGCTGCGGGGCTGGCGTTGGGTGGGCTGAGCGGCGGGCGGGGGCTGCGGGGCTGGCGTTGGGTGGGCTGAGCGGCGGGCGGGGGCTGCGGGGCTGGCGTTGGGCGGGCTAGCGGGCTGGCAGCGTCTTGCTGTGGTCTGGGTCCGGGCCCGCTGCTTGATCCACTCGGTTTTCTTGAAAACGCGGTCTTCGCGCGAGGTGGAAAGCGCGACTCCCGTGAAACCGAGTGGATCACGGGGCGGGTCGTGGGCCGCGCCGAGGATTGCCCGCTAGGTACGCCCGCGGATGCCCGGCTGCGGAGCGTCCCGGCCTCAAGATCGCGCAACAACCAGGATGTAGTGGCATCGGTGCGTCGATGAGGCGACTACATCCTGGTTCGAGCGTGGTCTTGGCGGCGGTGGAGGCCAAACCCCGCTTCTTCCGGCTCTCGGGCGCGGTGTTCGTCGTCAAGATCTGCGCAACATCAGGGATGTTGCTGTCTCCCGCGTGTCGGAGGCAGCAACACCGGGGAAGTTGCTCGGATCTTGGGCGCGGGGCGCGGGGCGCGGGGCGCGGGGCGCGGGGCGCGGGGCGCGGGGCGCGGGGCGCGGGGCGCGGGG
>NZ_JBEXHP010000047.1:0-45285 GCF_040607895.1 Micromonospora sp. NPDC005220 | reverse complement strand
TATGCGGAGCTCACGCCCACCACAACTCCATGATCGCCGGGGAGGGGCGGCGGGGCGGGCGGGGGGCGGGGGTGGTCGGGCGGGGTAGGGCGGGCGGGGTAGGGCGGGCGGGGGCGGGGCGGGCGGGGGCGGGGCGGGTTAGAGGGTGCTGTTGATGAGGACTGGTTCGGGGTGCAGGGTCACGCCGAAGCGGGCGTGGACCTGGTCGCGGATGGTGCGGGCCAGGGCGAGCAGGTCGCTGGTGTGGGCGGTGCCACTGCGGTTGGTCAGGGCCAGGGTGTGCTTGCTGGAGATGGCCACGCCACCCGGGCCGGGGTGGCCCTTGCCGAAGCCGGCCTTGTCGATCAGCCAGGCGGCGCTCACCTTGACCAGGCCGTCCGCGCCGGGCCAGGCGGGCGGGTCGCCCAGCTCGGCGGAGCGTTCCAGGAGTTGTTCGTACGTCGCCCGGTCGAGCACCGGGTTGGTGAAGAAGGAGCCGACCGAGCGAGTGTCCGGGTCGGCGGCGTCGAGCACCATCCCCTTGCCCGCCCGCAGCCGCAGCACCGCCGCTCGGGCGTCCGCCAGCGGCACCTGGTCGCCCACCTCGACGCCGAGGGCTCTGGCCAGTTCCGCGTAGCGCACCGGCCCGGAGAGCACAGACCTGGTGAGCCGGAAGTCGACCGAGAGCACGATCCAGCGGTCCACGTACTTGAAGATGCTGCCCCGGTAGGCGAAGCCGCAGTCGGCGGCGGGGATGACCTGGCGGGTGCCCTCGACCCGGTCGTACACCTCGACGCCGGTGATCGTCTCGGCGACCTCCTGGCCGTACGCGCCGACGTTCTGGATCGGGGTGGCACCGGTCGAGCCGGGGATGCCGGAGAGGCACTCCAGCCCGGCCCAGCCGTTGGTGACCGTGGCAGCGACCAGGTCGTCCCACGGTTCGCCGGCGTCGACCCGTACGGTGACCGAGGCGGCGTCCTCGGCGATGACCCGCACACCACGGGAGCGCACCAGGACGACGGTGCCGGGGAAGCCGGCATCGCCGATCACCACGTTGCTGCCGCCGGCCAGGATCAGGACCGGCTCCGCTGCGGCCTGGACCGCCCGGACGATCTCGTCGGCGCTGCCGGCGGCCACGATCCGCTCGGCCGGTCCACCCGTTCGCAGCGTGGTGTAGCAGGCGAGTGGACCGGAGATGGCACGATCGGCGTCGGTTGTCGGCTGGGCGGAGGCGTCTGGCACGCCCTTCACCTTAGGCTGACAACTAGCCGTGGCACCCACTGGTCGCCCGGCACCCCCGGGAGGATGGCGATGAGCAGACTGCAGGGCAGCAAGGATTTCTGGATCGGGGCGCTCCGGACGGAGGGTCCGGCTTTCGCGGCGGCGGTGGCCGAGGCGCCGCCGGAGACACCGGTGCTGTCCTGTCCGGGCTGGACGGTCAACGACCTCACCCTGCACCTGGCCGGCATCTACCACTGGGTTTCGTCGTTCGCCGGTTCCGGCCAGACCAGTCAACCGCCTCGGCGGGAGAAGGTCGAGGCCGACCCGGGCGTGAACGCGCTCCAGCTGTGGCAGCAGGGGTACGACCGGCTGATGACCGTCTTCGACGGGCTCGACCCGGAGGCACCGGCGTGGAACTGGGCCCCTCAACCGAAGAAGGCCGGCTTCTGGCCGCGTCGGATGGCGCACGAGACGGCTGTGCACCGCTGGGATGCCCAGCTCGCCATCGGGGCTGGTGACCCGGTGGAGGCGAAGCTCGCGGCCGACGGGGTGAGTGAGGTGCTGGACACCTGGCTGCCCGCCGGGCGGCGGCAGGTGCCGGGTGACTGGCGCGGGGTGGTGCAGCTCAGCGCGACCGATGCGGCCCAGGACTGGTATCTGCGGCTGCGCGGCGAGGGGGTGGCGCTGCTCGACACCGCGACCATCTTCGACCACGACGATCACCACGCCCGAGCCCAGGTCAGCGGCACCGCGAGCGACCTGCTGTTGGCGCTCTGGGGGCGGGTGAGCTTCGAGACGTTGGACGTCGCTGGCGACCGCGCCCTGTTGGACGGTCTGCGCACCGGCTGACGCGCCCAGCCCGAACGAGGGCGTCACCCCGTCCGGGGTGACGCCCTCGTCTGCGTCCATCGACGAGCGGCGACCGGGGCGGGGCCGGAATCCCGAGAGAGCGCTCTCTTGACAGCGGGTTGACGACCCACCACCCTGTCGTGAGAGCGCTCTCTGGACTAACCGCCATCACCCGCCCGCCTTGAGAGAGGTCGAAACCCATGGCTGTCTTCCCGCGCCGCCGCCTCGCCGCGGTGGCCCTCGCCACCGCCCTGCTCGTCACCGCTGGCTGCGGCGGCGGCGACGAGCCGGGCGACGGACCGGTCACCCTCACCGTCGACGTCTTCGGCCAGTTCGGCTACGAGCAGCTCTACCAGGAGTACATGGCCGCACACCCCGACGTGAAGATCGTCGAACGGGGCACCGGCACCAACCTCGACGAGTACTCACCGAAGCTCACGCAGTGGCTCGCCGCCGGCCGGGGCGCCGGCGACGTGGTGGCCATCGAGGAGGGCCTGCTGGTCGAGTACAAGGCCAACCCCGGCAACTTCGTCAACCTGCTGGACCACGGCGCCGCCGACCTCAAGGGCAACTTCCTCGAGTGGAAGTGGAACGCCGGCCTGACCGCCGACGGCAAGCAGCTCATCGGCCTCGGCACCGACGTCGGCGGCATCGCGATGTGCTACCGCAAGGACCTCTTTGAAAAGGCCGGCCTGCCCACCGAGCGGGACGAGGTGTCGAAGCTCTGGCCCACCTGGCAGGACTACATCGCGACCGGCGAGAAGTTCACCGCGGCCAAGACCGGGGCGTCCTTCCTCGACGCGGCCACCAACACCTTCAACACCATCCTGCTCCAGACCGCCGGC
This sequence comes from Micromonospora sp. NPDC005220, assembly GCF_040607895.1. Classification (NCBI taxonomy): domain Bacteria; kingdom Bacillati; phylum Actinomycetota; class Actinomycetes; order Micromonosporales; family Micromonosporaceae; genus Micromonospora; species Micromonospora sp. NPDC005220. The sequence goes on along the minus strand of NZ_JBEXHP010000047.1, from coordinate 42,391 downwards.
AACACCTCCGGCTACAGCTACTACGACACCAGCGAGAAGCTGGTCGTCGACAGCAACCCGGCCGTACGGCAGGCCTGGGACACCACGATGGACATCATCGACTCGGGCCTCTCCGGCAAGTACGGCTCGTGGTCCGAGGAGTGGGTGTCCGCCTTCAAGCAGTCGAAGTTCGCCACCATCGCCTGCCCGGCCTGGATGACCGGCGTCATCGAGCAGAACGCCGGCCCGACCGCCCAGGGCAAGTGGGACATCGCCCGGGTGCCCGGCAACGGCGGCAACTGGGGCGGGTCGCACCTCGCCGTGCCGAAGCAGAGCAAGCATCAGGCCGAGGCGATCGAGCTGGCCAAGTTCCTGACCAGCGCCAAGGGTCAGATCGGCGCGTTCAAGGCGAAGGGCCCGCTGCCCTCCTCGCCGCAGGCCCTCGACGACCCGGCGATCGCCCAGTCGACGAACGCGTACTTCTCCGGTGCGCCCGTCGGGTCGATCTTCGGCAGCGGCGCGAAGAGCCTGAAGCCGGTCTACATGGGCCCGAAGAACCAGGCCGTGCGTACCGAGGTGGAGAACGCCGTACGGACCGTGGAGCTGGGCCAGCGTAACCCTGCCCAGGGCTGGACGGATGCGGTGAACAACGCCAAGAAGGCCGCCGCCAAGTAGCCCGAGCGAGCGCGCGGGCGGGCCTCGGCAGCCGGGGTCCCGCCCGCGCGACGGAAAGGAGTTCTCGGGCATGACCGTCCAGCTCGACGCCCGTCCGCCGGTCACACCGGCAACCGGCAACCACCGCCAGTCCTCGGGTCGGCTCAGCCGGTTCGACACCCGCTTCTCGCCGTACCTCTACATCGCCCCGTTCTTCCTGATCTTCGGCGTCTTCGGGGCGTACCCGCTGGCGTACACCTTCTGGGTGTCGCTGCACGACTGGGACCTGCTCGGCACCGACCACCCGTTCGTCGGCGCGGAGAACTACACCCGGCTGCTCGCCGATGTCGACTTCTGGCACGCGCTGGTCAACACGCTGGGCATCTTCGTCATCTCCACGGTGCCGCAGTTGCTCGCCGCGCTCTGGCTGGCCAACCTCCTGAACCGGGGGCTGCGGGCCCGCACCGGCTGGCGGATGGCCGTGCTCGTCCCGAACGTCACCTCCACGGCCGCCGTGGCGATCGTCTTCGGGGTGCTCTTCGGCCGCGAGTTCGGCATGATCAACTGGCTGCTCGACCTGGTCGGGATGGACGCCATCGAGTGGAAGTCCAACCGCATCGCCTCCTGGGTGGCGATCTCCGCCATGGTCGACTGGCGGTGGACCGGCTACAACGCGCTGATCCTGCTGGCCGCGATGCAGGCCATCCCCCGCGACCTGTACGAGGCGGCGGCGATCGACGGCGCCAGCCGGGCCCGGCAGTTCTGGTCGGTCACCGTGCCGCTGCTCAAACCGACGATCATCTTCTGCACCATCATCGCCACGATCGGCGGCCTGCAACTCTTCACCGAACCCCGGATGTTCAACTCCGGCACCAACCCGATCCGCGGTGGGCCGCTGCGCGAGTCGCAGACCCTGACCATGTACATGTTCGAGAACGCATTCGCCCCGCACTACAACTTCGGGTACGGCTCGGCCGTGGCCTGGCTGCTCTTCGCGCTCATCGCGATCGTGGCGGCGGTCAACGTGCTGGTCCTGCGCCGACTCGGTGGCGGAGCGCGCCCCAGCGCCCGGAAGGGATCCACCCGATGAGCCGGCTCTGGCGGGCCACCCCGCTCACCTACCTGGCCCTGGTGTTCGCCGCCGCCCTGTCGATCTTCCCGATCTGGTGGATGTTCGTCGTCGCCAGTCGCAGCAACGACGCGATGGGCCAACTGCCACCCCCGGTCACCCCCGGCGGCAATCTGGGCGCGAACATCGCTCGACTGTTCGACAACACCGACGCGTACTTCCTGACCGGCCTGATCAACTCGGCGATCGTGGCGATCACGGTGACCGTCTCCGTGGTGTTCTTCTCCAGCCTGGCCGGGTTCGCCTTCGCCAAGCTGAGGTTCCGGGGCCGCAACGCCCTGCTGCTGGTGATCATCGCGACCATGATGGTCCCGACCCAGCTCGGCGTGATCCCGCTCTACCTGCTCATGACCAAACTGCAGTGGAACGACCGGCTGCCCGCCGTCATCGTCCCGGTGCTGGTCACCGGGTTCGGGGTGTTCATGATGCGGCAGTACGCCGGCCAGGCCATCAGCGACGAACTGATCGAGGCCGCCCGGATGGACGGCTGCGGCACCGCCAGGATCTGGTGGCACGTCGTGCTGCCCGCGCTGCGTCCGGCCGCCGCCGTGCTCGGTCTGCTCACCTTCATGACCACCTGGAACGACTTCCTCTGGCCGTACGCTGTGCTGAACGACCCGGCGAATCCAACCGTGCAGCTGTCCCTACGAGCACTCTCGGACGGGTATTACCAGGACATGTCGCAGGTGTTCACCGGCACCGCCATCGCGACGCTGCCCCTGCTACTGGTCTTCGTGCTGTTCGGCCGGCAGATCATCGGCGGAATCATGGAAGGTGCGGTCAAGGCGTGAATGAAATCCGTTTTCCCGAGCATTTCCTCTGGGGGGCGGCCACCGCCGCGTACCAGATCGAGGGCGCGGCCCGCGACGACGGTCGCGGTCCGTCCATCTGGGACACCTTCAGCCGTACGCCGGGCAAGGTGTACCAGGGCCACACCGGCGACGTCGCCTGCGACCACTACCACCGGTACGCCGACGACGTGGCGCTGATGGCCGAGCTGGGCCTGCGGGCGTACCGGTTCTCGGTCGCCTGGCCACGAATCCAGCCCGACGGCACCGGCCCCGCCAACCCCCGTGGGCTGGACTTCTACGACCGGCTCACGGACACCCTGCTGGCTCGGGGCATCGACCCGATCGTCACCCTCTACCACTGGGACCTGCCGCAGGCCCTCGGTGACCGGGGCGGCTGGACCAACCGGGACACCGCCGAACACTTCGCCACCTACGCCACCGCGGTCCACGCCCGCCTCGGCGACCGGATCGACGTGTGGACCACGCTCAACGAGCCGTGGTGCTCGGCCTACCTCGGTTACGCCAACGGCGTGCACGCTCCGGGCGAGCAGGATCCGGCGGCGGCCTTCACCGCCGTACACCATCTGCTGTTGGGGCACGGCCTGGCGGCGCGGGCGTTGCGGGCGGCCGGCGCGCGCAGCGTGGGCATCACGGTCAACCCGGCCGACGTTCGCCCGGCCGACCCGGAAAGCGCTGCCGACGCCGCCGCGGTCCGCCTGGTCGACGGCCTGCACAACCGGATCTTCCTCGACCCGCTGCTGGCCGGCGGCTACCCGGACGACGTCCGCGAGCACGTGGCCCGGATCGTCGAGCCGACATTCATCCGCGACGGCGACGAGAAGCTGATCGCCGCCCCGATCGACCTGCTCGGCATCAACTACTACGCCCCGAGTTACGTGGCCGGTCGGCCCGACGGTGCCGGCAACGGCGCTTACCCGGGCACCGAAGGCGCTGTGCACTTCCTGCCGCCGGCCGGGCCGCTCACCGACATGGGGTGGATGATCGAGCCGGCCGGGCTGACCCGGCTGCTGGAGCGGATCGCCGCCGACTACCCCGGGGTACCTCTGCTGATCACCGAGAACGGGGCCGCGTTCCCCGACAAATCGGGCGCCGACTCGCCCGGCGGGCCGACGCAGGTGATCGACTCCGATCGCATCGCCTACCTCGACGGGCACCTCCGTGCGGCGCATGAGGCGATCTCCCGGGGCGTGGACCTGCGCGGTTATCTCGTATGGTCATTCCTGGACAACTTCGAGTGGGCGGAGGGTTACCGCAAGCGGTTCGGGATCGTGCACGTCGACTACCTGACCCAGCGGCGTACACCGAAGGCCAGCGCCCGGTGGTACCAGGAGGTGATCTCCCGGAACGGGCTGTGACGAGCGGGGGGAAGGCGCGATGACGACAGCGCAGCGGCCGACGCTCGAAGCGGTGGCAGCACGGGCCGGGGTGTCCCGCGCCACCGTGTCCCGGGTGGTCAACGGCTCCACCACCGTCGCCGAACCGATCCGCGAGGCGGTCACCCGGGCGGTCGCCGAGTTGGGGTACGTCCCCAACCTCGCCGCCCGCAGCCTGGTCACCCAGCGCACCGACTCGATCGCCCTGGTCATGCCGGAGGCGGCCACCCGGGTCTTCTCCGACGACCAGGTCTTCCCCGGCATCATCCGGGGCGTCAGCCAGGAGCTGGAGGCGGCCGACAAGCAACTGGTGCTGATGCTCGCCGGCTCGCCTGCCGGGCACCAGCGGGTCGAGCGGTACACCACCGGTCGGCACGTCGACGGCGTGCTCTTCGCGTCGCTGCACGGTGCCGACCCGCTGCCCGGCACGCTGGCCCGACTCGGCATCCCGGTGGTGGTCAGCGGCCGGCCACTCGGCGACGTGCCAGTCCCGTACGTCGACGTCGACCACGTGGCCGGGGTGACCGCAGCCGTCCGGCACATGATCGACAGCGGTCGTCGACGGATCGCGACCATCGCCGGGCCACAGGACATGGTCGCCGGAATCGAACGGCTCAGCGGCTACCGCAACACCGTCGCCGACGCGGGGCTGCCCGAGCTGATCGCCATCGGTGACTTCACCCGGGAATCCGGGTCGGCGGCGATGCGCCACCTGCTCACCGAACATCCCGACCTCGACGGCGTCTTCGCCGCCTCCGACCTGATGGCGCACGCCGCCCTGCGGACGCTGCGCGAGGCCGGTCGGCGGGTGCCGGAGGACGTGGCGGTGATCGGCTTCGACGACATCGAGACCGCCGCCTACACCGAGCCACCGCTGACCACCGTCCGCCAGCCGATCGTGGAACTCGGCCGCCGGATGACCCGACAACTGCTCCGGCTGGCCGCCGGGGAAACCATCGAACAGGCGGTCATGCTCCCCACCGAACTGATCCGCCGCGCCTCCGCCTGACCCCGGGGGGTGCGCCGACCCGCCGTCAAGATCCGCGCAACTTCAGGGTTGTTGCTGCCTCCCGGCGTCGTGAGGCAGCAATAACCCTGAAGTTGCTGCCTGAACACGAGACCACGAGAGATCTTGGAGAAAGTCGGCCCCTTCAGGGGCACTTCCTTCCAAGATCTCTTTGTGCGCTGCCGTAGGCAGCGTGTGGGGTGGATGGCGTGGTGGCGGTGGGTGGTTATTGCGTCGCTTTGGGGGGCGGCGTCGTTTAGCCTCGCCGGCATGCCGGATCCTGTTGCGCTGCTGCACGTGCCCGCGCTCTCCGACGTCGCCGAGTACGCGTACGCGGCCACCGTCGAGCCGCCCGCCCGACTGGTGTTCACCGCCGGAGCGTGTCCGCTGAACGCCGAGGGCTGCGTCGTCGCGCCGGGTGACCACGCCGCGCAGGCCCGGCAGGTGATGATGAACCTGGAGACCGCCCTCGACGCGGCCGGCGCCCGGCTGACCGACGTCGTCAAGACCACCGTCTACGTGGCGTCGGCGCAACAGGCCGACCTCGTGACCGTCTGGGAGGTCGTCCGGGACTTCTTCGGCGACCACGACCCGCCCAGCACCCTGCTCGGCGTGGCGGTTCTCGGCTACTCCGACCAACTCGTCGAGGTCGAGGCCGTCGCCGCCGTACGGGTGGGGGTCTGACATGCGGATCCGCGTAGCGCAGCCGGACGACGCCCCGGGCGTGGTGGCGCTGCGGGCGATCGTCTACCCGTACCTGGTGCGCGGGATTGAGTCGACCCGGAAGATGCTCGCCGAACCGCCGCCACACGGTGGCTGGGCCGCCTTCGTGGCCGAGGTCGACGGCCGGGTGGTCGGCTGGACGTCCGCTGAACCCAATGCCTCGACATCGGTACCGGACTTCGGCAACGTCAATCTGCTGCACGTACACCCGGATCATCGGAGGCGCGGCGTCGGCACGGCGCTGCTGACCGCCGCCACCGACCACCTCCGCCCGCTGGGAGTACGCCGTGTGCGCGCCATGGCGCAATCCGACTCGCTGCCATTCGCCGACCGGCACGGATTCTCGCCGAGCCGCGAGGTGCGCTACTCGGCACTGGACCTGAATCCGCCGCCCGCGCTGCCGGAACCACCCCCGGCCGTGCTGCTGCGCCCGATCGCGGAGCTGGACCCTCGCCTGCTCTACGAGGCGGACGTGGCCTCGGCCATCGACGAACCCGGCGACGTACCCGTTGACGCGGTCACCTTCGAGAGCTGGCAGTACGACGTCTGGGACGAACTTGGCCTGGACAAGACGGCCAGCACCGCAGCCCTTGTCGACGGCGAGGTGGCCGCGTTCAGTCTCGTGAAGCGGGACGGGGACCGGATGTGGTCGAACTACACCTGCTCCGTTCCGGCGTACCGGGGGCGCGGGCTGGCTCGGCTCGCCAAGACGGCGGCCCTGAACCGGGCCGCTGCCACCGGGGTACGGACCGCGTACACCTCGAACGACGAGGCGAACGCGCCCATGCTCGCGATCAACGCCCGGCTGGGCTACCGACCGGTGGCATCGCAGTGGACCTGCCTGGCCGACCTGACCTGATCAGCAGTCGACGGCCTGCCTTGATCAAGTGATGAAAAGTAGCTCCACGAGACCCCCTGGAACCTACTTTTCATCACTTGATCGAGGCGAGAGGATCTAGGCAGGAGGGATGACGGGGCCGGTCAGCCGGCCTCGAACACCTGGCGGGCGGTGGCGTGCGTGTCGGCGCCGAAGAGCACCAGGCGGGCCTCGGTGACGGTGGCCGGGGTGGCCGAGCGCAGCACCACCAGTGCTTGCCGGACCGCGTCGTCGACCGGCCAGCCGTAGATGCCGGCGGAGATCAGCGGGAACGCCACAGTGGCCGCGCCCAGTTCGTCGGCCACCCGCAGGCTGTTGGCGTAGCAGTCGCGCAGCAGCGCCGAGCGGTCCTCGGTGCGTGACCAGACCGGTCCGACGGTGTGGATCACCCAGCGGGCCGGTAGCTCTCCGGCCGTGGTCGCCACCGCCTGGCCGGTGGGCAGGCCCTTGCCGTAGCGGGACGCCCGCAGCGCCCGGCACTCCGCCAGGATGGCGGGGCCGCCGCGCCGGTGGATGGCCCCGTCGACTCCACCGCCGCCGAGCAGGGACGAGTTCGCGGCGTTCACGATGGCGTCCACCCGCTGGGCAGTAATGTCCCCCTCGATCAGGGTGATCTCCACGGCTAGCTCCTTTCGACGGGCCGGCCGGCGGGCGGCGCGGACAGTGGGCCGTCGATCGTCTGGCCCAACGAGCGGCGGGCCAGCAGGGTCGCACCGGCGACCGCCGCCGGCATGATCAGCACGGCGCCGAGCGGAATCAGGAAGCAGAGGAAGACAGCCACTCCGAAGCCGAGCGCGGTGGGGCGGTCGGCCTTCAGGATCGTCCGGCGTTGCGGCAGCCGCATCCCGCGTCGGTAGAACGGCGCACCGACCAGCTCCACGGCGAGGAACCAGCCGCCCACGGCCGCCCCGATCACCGGGACGACGGTCTGGCCGACCACCGGGATGAAACCGGCCAGGAAGAGCGGGATGCCGACCAACGCGGTGAGCGCCACCAGGCGTACCGAGTCGGCGAGGCTGCGGCGCAGCGACGACCAGAACGGCACGTCCACCGCGCCCGGCGTGCCGCCGTACCGCTGCTCCACCTGCTCGGAGATCTTCTCGTAGAAGGGGTCGCCGATGACCAGGGTCACCGCGGTGAAGGTGAGCACCCCGAGCAGCCCACCGAGCCCCAAAAAGGCCAGCCCGGCGATCACCCGGACCAGGCTGCGGGCGGCCTTCGACCAGTCGTCGGCGAACGGGGTGACCAGCGCGGCGAGGTCGTCCACGAAGTACACCAGCGTGCCGAGCGCGGCCAGGAAGAGGGCGCCGGAGATCAGCGCCGGCACGATGCCGAGCAGCATCAGCCCCGGGCTGCGGACGTAGAGGCCCAACCCGCGCAGGAGCAGCCCCGCCCCGGCGAGGAAGCGTCCGACGACCCCGGTCACCGGGCTGGCGATTCTGCTGGCATCCACGATCGAGCAGCCTATCCAGCCGTGATCGGATCCGCCGGGCGGAGCGCTGCCAGCAGAGCGCCGCGTACACATCAACCGGTTGGTGGACGTCCGCGATCCACCGGGGACGCCCGGGTTCGTCGCCGACCAGTCGATTCGCCGCCGGGTCACCCCGACGAGCCTTGAGGGGTACGAAGTCAGCGGCGGCGAAAGGCGGCACGATGCCGGTCATCGAGGTGACCCACCTGAAGAAGCGGTACGGCGATCTGGTGGCGGTGCACGACGTGTCGCTCGCCGTGGAGGCCGGGGAGATCTTCGGCGTCCTCGGTCCGAACGGCGCGAAGCTCGGGGTCAACGACCGGGCCACCGCGTACGACAGAGGGTTGCTGACCCCCGGCGGGCGCTGAGCGGGGCCGGGCAGGATGAGCGGGTGCGCGCGTCCCGACTGATCTCGTTGTTGTTGCTGTTGCAGTCGCGCGGGTCGATGACCGCGGGCGAGCTGGCCCGGGAGCTGGAGGTCTCCGAGCGGACCGTCTACCGGGACGTGCTGGCGCTCTCCGCCGCCGGGGTGCCGGTCTACGCCGACCGGGGTCGGGCCGGTGGTTACCGCCTGCTCGGCGGCTACCGCACCCGGCTGACCGGGCTGACCCGGGACGAGGCGGAGGCGCTGTTCCTCTCCGGCCTGCCCGGCCCGGCCGGCGAGATGGGGCTCGCCGACGCGGTCGCGTCCGCCGAGCTGAAGGTGCTCGCCGCGCTGCCACCCGCCCTGCGCGACGCGCCGGCCCGTGCCGGGCAGCGGTTCCATCTGGACGTGCCGGGCTGGTTCCGGGAGAACGCGGCACCGCTCTGGTTGCCCGAGCTGGCCCGCGCGGTCTGGGCGGACCGGGTGGCGGAGCTGCGCTACCGACGCGGCGACCGGGAGGTGACCCGTCGGGTCCAGCCGTACGGCCTGGTGCTCAAGAGCGGGGTCTGGTACCTGGTCGGTCGGGTCGGCGACGATGTGCGCACCTACCGGGTGGACCGGGTCGTCGGGGTCGAGGTGGGCGACGAGCACTTCGACCGTGACGAGGGCTTCGACCTGGCCGGGCACTGGCGCGAGCAGGCCGGGTCGTTCCTGCGGACCATGCTGCGGGCCGAGGTCGCCGTCCGGCTGAGCCCCGCCGGCCTGCGCCAGCTCCGGCACCTGGTCGATGCCCCCTTCGTGTACGACGAACTGGTCGCCGCCGCCGGTGAACCCGACGGGCAGGGGTGGGTAGAGGCGCGGCTGCCCGTCGAGTCGGTCCAGGTGGCGTACCACCAACTGCTGGGACTCGGCCCCGAGGTGGAGGTCCTCGATCCACCCGAGCTGCGGCAGTTGTTCGCGGAGAGCGCCGACCGGCTCGCCGCGCTCTACCGGTAGCCGGTCACGTCCGCCGGTTTGCCCGCGTCGACCACCTCGGTGATGTAGCGGAAGCCCTCGGGTTGGCTGCCGTCGAGGTCGGTGAAGCCGTACACCTTGGACAGCGTGCCGGCGTCGACGGACCTGCCGCTCCAGCGGTTCTTATCCTCGTCGGCGGCGAGCGCGGCCACCGCGCGGCCGACGAAGGCCGGGGTCTCCGAGATGAGGAAGTTCGGGTCGGTGGCAGCACCGTCGCGCCAGTTCTCCTCGGTCACGCCGAAGTGCTCAAGCATCGCCTCGGAGCGGATCCAGCCGGGGGTGAGCGCCACCGCCGTGCAGCCGTGCGGCTTCAGCTCGTGGGCCTGACTGAAGGCGAGCCGGTTGACCGAGACCTTCGCCAGGTCGTAGAAGACCGACAGCCGGTAGTTCTCGTCGTTGTACGCCTTGGTGCCGTCGCCCATCTCCACCACCAGTCCGCCGGGCTTGCGGATCAGCAGCGGCAGGGCGAAGTGACTGGTGATGATGTGCGTGTCGACGGCCAGTCGCAGCGTACGGAAGCCGGCGTCCAGCGGCTGCTCCCAGACCGGCTTGTTCCAGGTGACCAGCGGGTCGCCGCCCCAGATGTCGTTCACCAGCACGTCGAGTTGACCCTGCTCGGCGTCGATCCGGGCGACCAGGTCGCGGACCTGCTCGGGCACCAGGTGGTCGACCTGAACGGCGATGCCGGTGCCGCCGGCCGCGCTGACCAGTTCGGCGGTCTCCTCGATGGTCTCCGGTCGGTCCATCTCGGAGCGGCCGGCCCGGGTGCTGCGACCGGTGGCGTAGACGGTGGCACCGGCCGCGCCGAGCTGAACGGCGATCTGCCGCCCGGCACCACGGGTGGCACCGGCGACGAGCGCGATCTTTCCTGCGAGCGGTTGTGTCATGCCTGCGACGTTGTCAGGAATACCTGACAACCGGCGTCCGAATTCGTGACCCGGCTAATCCACCAGTCGGACCCGGACCCGGCGGTTGGCCCGGCCCTTGCTCTCCACCTTGACCACCTGCACCTTGCCGATCTGGGCGGTGGAGGCGACGTGGGTGCCGCCGTCGGCCTGCACGTCCAGCCCGACGATGTCGACGATCCGGACCTCCTGCTCGTCCGGCGGGATGAGGTTGGACTGGGTACGGATGATGTCCGGCAGGGCCAGCGCCTCGGTGCGCGGCAGCACCCGGGTGGCGACCGAGCGGTCGGCGGCCACCTCGGCGTTGACCAGCTCCTCGATGCGGGCCTTGAAGTCCGGGGGCACCTCGGGGAGGTTGAAGTCCATCCGGGCCTCGCCCGGCTCCATCGAGTTTCCGGTGACCAGCGCGCCGAAGTCGCGGAACACCACCCCGCAGAGCACGTGCAGGCCGGAGTGGGTACGCATCAGCCGGGTGCGGCGCTCGTCCTCCACCGCGCCGACCACCTCGGTGCCGACCGGCGGCAGTGGGTCACCCTCGGCGGGGATCAGGTACGGGTCGTCGCCCTTGCGGGTGCCGACGATCCGGGTCTGCACGCCCTGCCAGAGCAGCACCCCGTGGTCCGGTGGTTGACCGCCGCCACCGGGGTAGAACGCCGAACGGTCCAGCACGATGCCCTGCTCCGGGTCGGCGTGCAGGACGGTGCACGTCCATTCGCGCAGTGTCGGGTCGGCAAGGTCCAGCCGGTGCGTCCGGCCATGCTGTGTGACGCCCATGACAGGGCAGGTTACTCGTTCAGGAAGCCGGAGATGCGGTCGCGCAGGTCGGCGCGTTCCGACCAGAGCACGCCGGGCCGGTCGTACACGTGCAGGGTGGCCTGGGGCAGCGTGACGGCGAGCCGTTCGGCGACCTCGACCGGGTGCAGGTCGTCGCCCGCGCAACCGATCACCAGCGCCGGAGCGGTGACCGCCGCCAGGTCACCGATCTGGCGCAGCGGCGTCTGGTCGGGGAGCGTGGCGAGACCGTCGGCCAGACCGTCGCGGAGCAGTTGGTCGAGCCGTTGCCGCAGGTAGGCCCAGCCGGCCGGGGTGTTGCGCACCGCCGGGGGCACCTCCAGCGTGACGATGTCGGCGACCGCCGACGCGTCTCCGCTCTCCACCGCCTCCAGCAGATCGGTGATGCGTTCCCGGGCGATCGGCCCGCGTGGCTCGTCGAGGACCGCCGGCAGGAAGAAGACCAGCTTCTCGAAGCGCTCCGGGCTCTCCGCGAGGAGTCGGCAGATGGCACCCGCGCCGAGGCTCGCACCGAACGCCCGGCTGGCGCCCGCGAGATCGGCGATCGCTCGCAGATCCCGGGCCAGGTCCAGGTAGTCCCACGGCCCGTCCGGGGCTTCGGAACGGCCGTGCCCGCGGAACTGGAAGAACACCTTGCGGCCGTTCACCCCACTACCGAACGGGCGGGTGGTGGCGATGCCGTTACCCAGCCCGTGCGCGAACACGGTGACCGGATCACCGGTGCCGGTGACCAGCCGCTCCAGCCGTACGCCGTGCGGGGTGGCGACCAGCTCGGTCTCCGGCTCCGGCAGCGCCGGCCGGCCGGTACGCGGCCCACCCGGCCCGGGCCCCCAGGTGCGGGGCCCGCTGTCGGGTGGCGGCGGCCAGCGAAAACCTCTCACCAGAACCCTTTGCCGTCGCTCAGGTCGCGCAGACCGACCCGGACGTCGAGCAGGTAGATGAGCGCGGCGGCGATGCCGATCAGTCCGAAGAGGCTGATCGGACCGAAGCCGAGCAGGGTGAGCACGAGGCAGACCGCCAGGATGGCGATCCAGCCGCCCTTGGGCAGCGTCCCGATGGCGGGGAAGGCGTCGGAGCGCTGCGTGACGGCGTGCACCAGCGCGACACCCTGGATGATCAGCGCGAAGACGAGCAGAATCAGCTCGATCACGTAGCGGACTTCGAACGCGAAGATCGGCGCGGCGTTGGCCATGTCGGCAAGTTTATGTCCACGACCCCGGCTACGTCCGACAAGGACGCCGCCGGGGTCGTCGACCTGATGAGCTACTCGGCGGCCGGACGGGTCCGCTTGGTGGCCCGGGGGAGCTTCACCGAGGGGGTCTCGGCCTGCTTGGCGGCCTTCGGCGCGCGGGCGACCTTCTTGACCGCGGCCGGCTTGGCCTCGACGATCTCGGCCACGTCGGCCGGGGTCGGCGCGTCGGCGGGGGCCGCGGCCGGGGCGGTGGTGGCAGCCGCGGTGGTGGCCGGCGTCACGGCCTCGGTGGCCTCGATGTCGGCGTTGACCGTCTCGGCGGCCTCCAGCACGCCGGCACCGACGACCCGCTCGCCCCGGGCGACCAGCGCGCCGTACGCGGCGAACGCACGCTCCTGGGCGGCCTGGGCGCCCGCGACCACCAGGGCGGCGTTGCGGGTCGCGGCGGCGCGCAGCTTGTCGATGTCGGCCGCCTCGCGCAGCTTCGTCAGGTCGGCGGTCTCGTTGGCGGTACGCAGCGTCTCGGTGGCCTTCTGCTTCAGCTCGAAGCCGGTCAGCACGGCCCGACCGCCCAGGTCGGCGACGACCCGGGTGCTGAGCACGCCGACCACTGCCGGCAGCTTGCGCAGCTGCTCGATGGCCAGCTCACCGGCGCCGGCTGCGGCGTAGATCGGGGCGGGGATGCGGTTGGTCTTCGGCTCGCTCATGACGTCTCCTCCTCGGCCGCCTCGGCGGCCTTCTTCTTCTGGGGGGTGCTGCCCGGGGCGGGGGCGGTGCCCGCCTCGGTGACGGCGACCGACTCGAGCACGGCCTCGGTCGGTGTGCCGCCCTCGGTGGTGGGGCCGGTGGCGGCCACATTGGCCAGATCGGCGGCCTGGCTGGCGGGCTGGTCGGCGGCCTGGTCGGGCTGAGCCGCCTCGGCCTCGGCCTCGGCCAGCCGGGTGTTCTCCCGGCGGAACGTCTCGTAGATCTGACTGAGCGACTGCTTCTGCGCCATCGTCAGGTCGGCGTCCACGGCGATGGCGGCGAGCACCCCGTGGCCTTCCTTGTCGTCGAGCAGACCGGCGCGCAGGTACATCGCCGGCGTGGAGACCCGCAGCGCGCTGGCCAGTTGCTGGAGCACCTCGGCGCTGGGTTTACGCAGGCCGCGCTCGATCTGGCTGAGGTACGGGTTGCTGACCCCCGCCTGCTCGGCGAGCTGCCGTAGCGAGATCTTGGCGTTGCGCCGCAGATCGCGGATGAACCCGCCGACGTCGGGAAGGTCCTTGGGTGTGGCCATGGCAGCGACGCTAGTCGTCCGCGCTAGCTCTTGCAAGCAAAACGCTAACCATAGTTAGCAACGTCTCAGCATCCCGTTTGCGTGCCGCTCGGCCGATCCGTACGGTCCGTTCGTGCACAAGATCACAGTCAATGGAGCAAGCATCGCGTACGACGAGGCCGGCACCGGTTCGCCCGTCGTCCTGCTGCACGCCGGAATCGCCGACCGGCGGATGTGGCGGGGGCAGGTGTCCGCGCTCGCCGCCCGGCACCGGGTGATCGTCCCGGACCTGCGCGGCTACGGGGACTCGGAGCTCCCCCCGGCCCCGTTCACGCACCACGACGACGTGGCCGGGCTGCTGGACGCGCTCAACCTGCCCCGGGCCGCCCTGGTCGGCTGCTCCTTCGGCGGGGCGGTCGCCATCGACACCGCGCTGGCCCACCCCGACCGGGTGAGCGCGCTCGCGCTGTTCGACACGGCGGTCTCCGGCAACGAGTGGTCCGACGAGGCGAACGACCTGTGGGACGACCTGGTCGGAGAGGTCGACCCGGACGACTTCGTCGCCGGCGCAGCCGGTGAGGTGCGGTTCTGGGTGGTCGGCCCGGGACGCCAGCCGGAGGACGTGGACCCCGAGCTGGTCGCGTTCGCGCAGGAGATGGACCAGCGTGCCCTCGCCGCCGAGCTGGCGCTCGGCGCGGTCGAGGTGGGAGAGCTGACGCCACCGGCGATCGGTCGCCTCGGCGAGCTGAAGATCCCCGTCCTGGTCACCGCCGGTGCCGCGGACGTGCCGGACATCAGTCGGCTCGCCGACCGGATCGCCGCCGAGGTCCCCAACGCGGTACGACTGCCCGACGTGCCGGACGCCGCGCACCTGCTGCCGTTGGAGCGTCCGGAGCAGGTCAACGCCGCGCTGCTCGACTTCCTGAGCTAGCGCACGTTCACCAGAGCGGACGGACCGCCCCGACCGGCACCCCGCCGCCGAAGAGCGGCACCTCTTCGTACTCGGTCAGCACCGGGGCGTCCACGCCGAGCCGGCGCAGCGCGGAGACCAGCACCGGCATCCGGGCCCGGTCGGCGCCGTCGTCGATCTTCAATGCGACGGCGCCGACGCCCGGCATCGCCACCGCTATCACGCCCTCGGCGCCGACCTTGGCCAGCAGCCCCGGGACACCGCGCATCAACCGGGTGTCGTCGGCCTGGGTGCCGCCCACGATCTCCGGGTACGCCCGCATCGCGTCGGCCACCGTGCGCGGCACCGAGCCGGGCTCGGCGTCGACCAGCCGGAGGTACGCCCCGGCCAGACCGGTCAACGACACCGCGAGCACCGGGGCACCGCAGCCGTCGACACCCACCGCCGCCGCCTGCTCGCCGGTGAACTCCTCAATGGCGGCCCGCAACCGCTGTTGCAGCGGGTGCTCCGGCCGCCAGTAGCCGTCCAGCGGCCACCCGGCCGCCTCGCAGGTCAGCAGCATCCCGCTGTGCTTGCCGGAGCAGTTCATCTGCACCCGGCTCGGGCCGCCACCGGCGCGCAGCACCGCCTCCCGGGCCGCGGCGCCCACCGGCAGGTCGGGCGGGCAGTGCAGCGCCGACGCGTCCAGCCCGGCGCGCTCCAGCAGCGCACCGACCCGGGCCAGGTGGAATTCCTCGCCGGCGTGACTCGCCGAGACCAGCGCCACGTCGGCCGGGTCGGTCAGGACCAGGCCGGCCCGGAGCATCCCGATCGCCTGCATCGGCTTGCTGGCCGAGCGGGGGAAGATCGGCGAGGTCACGTCACCGGCGGACGCCACCGCGACACCGGCGGCGTCGAGCACCACCACCGAGCCCCGGTGCGCACCCTCCACGAACCCGGACCGGACCACCTCGGCGAGCGGCGCGCCGCCCTCGTACGTCTTCGTCACGCGCTGGACGGTACCGACGGTCCGGGGGTGCCCGGCGGCGGGGTGACCAGGAGGTCCACCGCCCGGGTGACAGGGGCGCGGGACAGACCCGGCCTTACAGCCCGAGCAGCTCGCGGGCCTCGGTGGTGGTCAGCGGCGGGCGCTGGGCGAGCTGGGCGAAACCCACCGCGCGGGCGACCAACTGCATGTTGGACTCCACCGGGCGGCCCTTCGCGTACGTCACCGTGTCCTCCATGCCGACCCGCAGGTGCCCGCCCGTCGACAGCGAGGCCAACAGCACCGGAAGAGTGCTCCGGCCGACGCCGGTGGCCGAGAAGGTGGTGCCCTCGGGCAGGTCCCGCAGCATCCGGTGGGCCGCGACCAGGGTTTCGGTGGTGCCCGGCATGCCGCCCGGCACACCCATCACGAAGTCGACGTGCACGTGCCCGCCGGCCGGCAGCCCGTACTTGCCGAGCAACCGCTGCAACGCCGAGAGGTGGCCCAGGTCGAAGATCTCGTACTCCGGCACGATCCCGCGTTCCTGCATCCGGGTGTGCAGGTCGACGATGAACTCCCAGCGGTTGAGGAAGACGTCGTCGCCGAAGTTGACAGTGCCCATGGTGCAGGAGGCCATGTCCGGACGGGCGTCGAGCACGGCGAGCCGGGCGGCCTCCGGGTCGGTCACCGCGCCGCCGGAGGAGAGCTGCACGATCAGGTCGGTGCTCTCCCGCAGCGCCGCCACCGTGTCGGCCAGACGCACCGGGTCGAGCGTCGGCCGGGCCTCGTCATCGCGGATGTGGACGTGGATCACGGCGGCGCCGAGCGCCTCGCACTCCTTCGCGGTGAGCAGCAACTCGTCGAGGGTCACCGGCAGCGCCGGCACCTCCGCCTTGGCCGACTCAGCGCCGGTCGGGGCCACCGTGATCAACGTCCCTGTCGTCATGCCGGCGATCCTAGACGGCCCGCTCAGGACGGGTCGATCGCCGCCGCGGTCTCGCCGATCAGCAACGCGGCGTCGTCCGGGACGTTCCGCTTCAGCACCGCGAGGGCGACCTGGCCCAGCTCGTGGTGCAGCACGGCGGTCCCGACGAAGCCGACCGCGCGGCCGTCGAGGGTCACCGGCGTACCGGCCACCGGCGGCTGGTCGGTGGTCACCCCGTCCAGGTGCAGCAGTACGAGGCGACGCGGCGGCCGGCCCAGGTTGTGCACCCGCGCCACCGTCTCCTGCCCCCGGTAGCAGCCCTTGTCCAGGTGCACCGCCGGGGCGATCAGGTCGACCTCGGCCGGAATGGTCCGGTGGTCGGTGTCCACCCCGACCCGGGGCTGCCGGGCGGCCACCCGGATCGCCTCGTACGCCCAGAGCCCCGCGACCGGCACGCCGGCGCCGCGCAGCTCCGCCACCACCTGATCCATCGCCGACCGGGGCACCAGCAGGTCCACCCCGAGCGGACCACGTCGGGCCCAGCCGCCGATCGGCAGCGGTTTCACGTCGTACCGAGCGCTCGCCCGCTGTGGCACGGCACCGTGCGGGAACTTCGGACCGGGCACCGCGACCACGTCCGGTGCCGCCAGCTCGGTCACGCCGAGCGTGCCGAGCGCCTCCATGGCCGCCGGCCCGACCAGCGACAACAGCGCCCGTTCGGCCGTCGCGTCGCGCGGTTCGACCTTGCTGAAGAACCGCATCTTCTCCAGGTAGGTCAGCAGGCCCTCGGTCGCCCCCGGCTCGGTGTCCAGCCAGGTGGTCTCGCCGTCCTCGGCGACCATGGCGTGCTGCTCGACGTGGCCGTGCGGCGACAGCACCAGCAACTCGGTGCCCTCACCGGCGGAAAGCGTGGTCAGGTGCTGCGAGGTGACAGTGTGCAGCCAGCCGGCGCGGTCCTCCCCGGGCACCGCGATGACCCCTCGATGCGACCGGTCGACCAGGCCGACAGCGGTGTCGAGGGTGCGCTGCTCACGCAGCGGGTCGCCGTAGTGCGCGGCCACCCCCCGCACGCCGACCGCGACGTGCACAGGATCCGGCTGGTCACGGCTGGCCTCGTCGATGCTCTCGACGGCCACCGCACCCGCGATGTCGATCATTTTTCGTCCCCGTTCTCGCAGCGTGCGCAGACGCCGAAGAGTGATACGTGCCCGATGTCCACCCGGAAACCCCGCTGCGCGGCCAGCTGATCGGCGAGGGGGCGGAGCAGCTCCGGATCGATCTCGTCGATCGCGCCGCACTCCCGGCAGACCAGGTGGACGTGTTGGTGCTCTCCGGCGGCGTGGTAGGTCGGCGAGCCGTGTGAGAGATGCGTGTGGGTCACCAGGCCGAGCCGCTCCAGCAGCTCCAGCGTGCGGTAGATGGTGGTGATGTTGACCCCGGCGGCGACCTCCCGGACCGCGGTGTGCACCTGCTCCGGTGTGGCGTGGCCCAGATCGAGCACCGCCTGGAGGACGAGCTGCCGTTGGGGCGTCAGTCGTAGCCCACGGGCCCGCAGCATTTCCGCGAGGGAGGATTCGGACACCGTCCGATCATAGTTCGGCAATCGTGGCCATTCCTGCGCGCGACCGACCGCCGCTAGGCTCGACGGTCATGGTGACGTCGTCCGCCGGCACGGTCCCGGCCTCTGCGAGCCCGCGGATCGCCGTGCTCGGGCGCGGCCTGATCCCGGCCGACGAGCCGGTGCTCCGCGGCGACGACCTGGGTGTCCTGCGCGGCGACGGGCTCTTCGAGTCCATGCATCTGCGGGAGGGCCGACCGTGGCTGCTCGACGAGCACCTGGCTCGGCTGGCCACGGCGGCGGCGGCCGTCGACCTGGACCTGCCCCCCACCGACGCGCTGGTCGACCTGCTCGACACGGTGCGTTCGGGCTGGCCGGCGCAGGTGGAGGGCGCGCTGCGGCTGGTCTGCACCCGGGGCCCGGAGACCGGCACGGCGCCGACCGTCTACGCCACGCTGACCGAGGTGCCAGCGTCCTCCCGGGCCGCCCGGCAGGACGGAATCACGGTGGCCACCCTGCCGCTGGGGGTCCCCGCCGACGCGCGTACCGGACTGGACTGGCTGCCGGCGGGCATCAAGTCCACGTCGTACGCGGTCAACAGCGCAGCCCGCCGTTGGGCCCGCCGCACCGGCGTGGACGACGTGCTCTGGATCTCCTCCGACGGGTACGCCCTGGAGGGACCGATCGCCAACGTGGTGTGGCTCACCGGGAACATGCTCTGCACGGTGCCCGCAGCCACCACCGGCATCCTGCCCGGCACGACCGCGGCCTGGCTGCTCGCCCACGCTAACGAGCTGGGACTGGACGCCACCGAACGGATGGTCACGCCAGTCGAGCTGCACGCCGCCGACGGAGTCTGGTTCAGCTCGTCCGTGCGCGGGCTCGCCGAGATCCGGATGCTGGACGGGGTGCGCCGGGACCACTGCCCGCGCACCCCCGCCCTACACGCACTGCTGGGCTTCCCCGTCTAGCCCGCCGCCGAACCCGACTGGTCAGCCGCCGACCCGGACGAGTCGGGCGGAGAGGTGCGGGCTGAGCCCGTGCCCCATCGCGGCCATCTCCTGGGCGTAGAGCAGCGCGCCCTCGACGATGCCGAAGAGCCGGTGCCCGCCGGTGACCTCCTTGGCGGTCGGCGTCCGGATCACCGCATCGGTGGCGAACTCGACCTGGGTGCCGGTGCGCTTGCCCAGGTGCAGCTCCATCACCCCGGTCGGGGTGGTCAGCAGCGCCTCAAGCTCGTCGGTCGCCCGACCATCCACCAGCACCGGCCGCCACCAGCCGACCTCGCGACCTGCCGGGCGGACCGGCTTGCTCTGCTCGTCGAGGATCCAGGCCCGCGACTCGTAGTGCAGGAACGGCCGCCCGTCGTGGCTGATCCGGATCTCCTGCGCGTAGTCGAAGTCCTCGATGGTGGGGAAACCGCCCTTGCCCCGACCGCGCCACAGCCCGATGTACGGCAGCAGGGCGTCCAGCGCCGGGTGCAGCTTCGGCCCGACCCGCAGGTCGTGGCTCTCCTCGAACGGGTACTCCTCGACCGGCGGCGCGTTCAGCCACGGCGGCTGCAGCGGATTCTCGCTCACTGGGCCACCTTCGTTCGCGACTGCGGGGCTCGCAACCCCGGCTCACTCCTCGCGCTCACTGGGCCACCTTCGTTCGCGACTGCGGGGCTCGCAACCCCGGCTCACTCCTCGCGCTCACCAGCGTCCTCTCGAAATGCGTACGGCAAGGTAGACCAGGCCACCGGCGAGCCCGCCCAGGCCAGCGACCAGCAGGCTGACAAACCCGATCTCGGTAACCATCCCGGCCATCCTATGCTGGGCCACATGGCCCGCACTCTCGTCGTCAAGGCCACCGCGGGGGCGGACGCCCCGGAGCGGTGCGCGCAGGCATTCACCGTCGCCGCGACGGCGGTCGCGGCCGGGGTGGACGTCTCGCTCTGGCTGACCGGTGAGTCGACCTGGTTCGCACTGCCCGGTCGCGCCCAGCAGTTCGACCTGCCGCACTCCGCACCCCTGGCCGAGTTGTTGCACGTGATCCTGACCAGCGGCCGGGTGACCGCCTGCACGCAGTGCGCGGCCCGCCGGGAGATCGGCCCGGACGACGTACTCCCCGGGGTCCGGATCGCCGGTGCCGCCGTCTTCGTCGAGGAGGCGTTGGCCGAGGGCGCGCAGGCGCTCGTCTACTGACCGCACCGAGGCGGTGGGGCGGTAGGAGCGGAGTGCCGATACCGGCCCGACATCTCGGACGGCTGCCTACGATTCGGATGTGACCGAGGCGGCGGAGAGGTTCTTCGAGGCACTGCCGTCGCGCGCCCCCGAGATCCTGGGCGGCCTGGCCGACGGCACCATCCAGATCGACCTCGGCGACGACCACCGGACCGAACATTGGCTGGTCCGGATGCGGCCCGGGTCGGTGCAGGTCATCCGTGGGCGTGGCCCGGCCGACGCCATCTGGTACAGCAGCGCCGCCCTCTTCGACCGACTGATCACCGGCGAGGCTCAGGGGGTCGCGGCGGTGCTGCGCAACGAGAGCACGTTCAGCGGGAACGTAATGCTCTTCCTCGCCTTCCGCAGATTCTTTCCGAGCCCGCCCGGCACCAGCGACCCCCGCGAAACGGCCCGTCGAGCAGCCGGGCGACTCAGGTGAAGGACCTCGTCAGCATTCTGGACGGCAACACCTTCCTGGTCAGTGACCGACGTGGGGACATCGAGCCGTCCTACGACTTCCCCACCGGGCTGTTCTCCTTCGACACCCGCTTCCTGTCCACGTGGGTGCTCACCCTGGACGGCGAACGGCTGCACGCCCTCTCCCTCGACGACGCCGAGTCGTACCGCACCAAGTTCTTCCTCGCCCCCGGGGAGCCCACGCACTATCTGGACGCCAAGGCGTCGGTGATCCGCAGCCGGGCGATCGTGGGTAGCTTCGAGGAGGAGCTGACCGTGCTGAACCACCTCGGCACGGAGGTTGAGTACACCCTCCGGATCGAGATCGGGGCCGACTTCGCCGACCTGTTCGAGATCAAGAATTCTCTGCAGAAACGGGGCCGGATCACCGTCACGGTCGCCGAGAAGGAGCTTCGGCTGACCTACCGGCGGGAGGCGTTCCACCGGGAGACGGTGGTTCGCACCACCGCGCCGGCGCAGGTCGACGAAACCGGGATGAGCTTCCGGATCCGGATGGCCCGCAACGGCAGGTGGGCCACCCGGCTGCACGTGTCCAGCGTCGTCTACGGGGCCCGGAGCGAGGACATCCGGGCCACCCTCCCGTACGGTGGCAGTCGCAACGCGGACGCCATCCGGGCCGAGCAGCAGGAGCTGATCGACCGGGCACCGAAGCTCGGCTGCGACTGCGAGCCGCTGGCCGGGGCGTACCGGCGCAGCCTCAACGACCTGGCCGCACTGCGCTACGAGTCGATCGCCCTGGGCGTACGGCTGATCGCGGCGGGACTGCCCTGGTTCATGACCCTGTTCGGCCGGGACAGCATCATCACCTCGTTGCAGGTGCTGCCCTTCCTGCCGGAGCTGGTCCCGCCGACCATCCTGATGCTGGCCGGACTCCAGGGGCAGCGGGTGGACGACTTCCGGGACGAGGAACCCGGCAAGATCCTGCACGAGCTGCGGTACGGGGAGACCGCCGGCTTCGAGGAGCAGCCACACTCGCCGTACTACGGGTCGGCCGACTCGACGCCGCTGTTCATCATCCTGATCGACGAGTACGAGCGGTGGACCGGTGACGCCGCACTCGTCCGCAGGCTGGAGTGGCAGGTCCGCGCGGGGCTGGAGTGGATCGACACCTACGGTGACCTGCTCGGCACCGGCTACCTCTGGTACCAGACCCGCAACCCGCAGACCGGACTGCAGAACCAGTGCTGGAAGGACTCCTGGGACGCCATCTCGTACGCCGACGGTCAGCTGCCCGGCTTCCCCCGAACCACCTGCGAGTTGCAGGGCTACGCGTACGACGCGAAGATCCGGGCCGCCCGGCTGGCCCGGAAGTTCTGGAACGACCCGGAGTTCGCCGACGAACTGGAGCGGCAGGCCGCCGATCTCAAACGGCGGTTCGACAGCGACTTCTGGATCCCCGAGCGCGAGCACTACGCGCTCGCGCTGGACGCCGACGGCCGGCAGGTGGACGCGCTGACCTCGAACATCGGGCACCTGCTGTGGAGCGGCATCGTGGACGAGTCGCGCGCCGGCAAGGTGGTCCAGCACCTGCTCGGCCCACGGCTGTTCTCCGGCTGGGGGGTACGGACGCTCGCCAGCGACGAGGGCCGGTACAACCCGATCGGCTACCACGTGGGCACGGTCTGGCCGTTCGACAACTCGATCATCGCCTGGGGGTTGTGGCGGTACGGCTTCCGGGAGGAGGCCGGGTCGATCTGCGACACGATGCTGGCGGCGTCCCGGTACTTCCAGGGGCGGCTGCCGGAGGCGTTCGCCGGCTACGCCCGGGACCTCACCGGCTACCCGGTGGAGTACCCGACCGCGTGCAGCCCGCAGGCCTGGTCGACCGGTACCCCGCTGCTGCTGCTCCGGGTGATGCTGGGGTTGGAGCCGCAGGGCGAGCACCTGATCATCGATCCGGCTGTGCCACCGGGCATGGGCCGGGTCGAGCTGCTGGACATCCCCGGTCGGTGGGGCAAGATCGACGCGTTGGGCCGTAGCCGTGACCCGGAGGATCAACCGGCCAACGGCTGACCCGAGCGGGCTGCCATGACTCAGCCCGGGCAGCCGACGGTGGCGGCCAGTCGGGTGGCGTCCGGGCTGATCTCGGCCAGCACCGCGACGACGCCGCTGCGGTACGCGTACACCGGGGGTTGGTCCAGCAGTGGGGCGTTGCCGGCCAGCGGGGCGAGTGCGGCCGTCGAGGCGGCCGGGCCGGGACCGCTCGCGGACCACGCGGTGCGGGCGAGCCCGCCACCCGGGCAGGGCGCGGTGATCAGCTCCGGCGCGGCGTCCGGCCGGTCGAGTGCCCGCAGCGCCGCGCTCAGCGCCTCGGTCTCCGGGCCGTCGGCGGTGGCCGGGGCCGGCGTGTAGCCGGCGCCGACCGGTCGGCAACCGGTGTCGACGACCAGTCGCAACCGGCCGTCGACGGTCGGCCGTCCCTCGACGGCCACGAATTCTCCGGCGTCGGCGCGCAGCTCGGGGCCGTCCAGCCCAGGCCCGACCCCAGCTCGCCAGCTCGCCGGCAACCGGTCGGCGATGCCGGCCAGCGCGGCCTGCTGGTCGCCGGTGGCGGCGAGCACCCCGACCTCGCGGCGCAGCCTCGCCCCGTCGGCGAACGGGGTCACCCGGCAGCCGGACGCGATCCGCGCCGGGCCCAGTTCCAGCAGACCTGCCGCACCGACCGCCCGAGCCAACTCGCCGACCGCCCGGTCGACCACCGGGCCGGCCTGATCGAGGGAACGCTGTTCGCGCACGGTGGGCGGGTCGTCCCGCACCGACATCCAGGTCAGCCCGGCCAGCAACACGGCCCAGGCCACGGTCGCGGCAAGCAGCCAACGCCGCCGCGATCGGGCCGGTGCCGGCGCGGCGGGGCCGGCCGAAGAGGCCCAACCCGTCTGCACAGCACCGCTCACCCGGCCATGGTGTCACGTGCCCGCCGTCGGGCCGGCGGCGGAGGCGGGCGGCAGGGCGGGGCGACGCGGGTCAGTGGTCGTTCCGCCGGGGCGGCGGGTCGAGTCGATAGCCGAGCCCCCGCACGGTGTGCACCTGCGGCCCGCCCGGCAGGCTCCGCAACCTGCGGCGAAGCCGTCCGATCGTGGACCGCAGCGCGGCAATGTCCGCGCCACCCAGCGCGGAGGCGCAGAGCTGTTCGTAGCTCCACACCACCGGCGGCGGGCCGATCAACAGGGCCAGCAACTCCTGCTCGGTGGGGGTCAACGGGAGCGGATCACCGCGCCAGGTGACCCGGTGCCCGGCCCGATCGACGACCAGCTCACCCCACTCGACCAGGCCATCTGCCTCGCTGAGTGGCTGAACTGTGGGGCTGACCGGCGCCGGGCCTGTCGGCGCCGACAGCAGCTCCCGCAGCTCGGTCAGGTCGGCGCAGCTGAGCACCGGGGCGAGCCCGTCGAGTTGGCCCAGCACCCGCTCCCGCATCGACAGGTCCGTGCCCACGTAGAGGACGATGGGGACCCCTTCGCCGGACACGCCACTTTCATCCCTGAATTCCACCCGTAGATAGTGACGCATGCCGATGGATTTCGGCACCCGTCCGGGCCGGTGCGGTGCGGAAACGACCGGGGCCAGCCACCCCAGGAGGGTGACCGGCCCCGGTCGATCAGAGCAGTGGGTCAGGCGACGGTGACGGCAACCTCGTTGACACCCCGGCCGGCAGTGACAGCGGTGTCGCCGTTGCCGTGCCGGGACAGCGCCCGCAGCGTCCAGGAACCCGGCGCGGCGAAGAACCGGAACTGCCCAGCGGCCGAGGTGACCACCTCGGCGGTGAACTCACCGGTCGAGTCGAGCAGCCGAACGTACGCGCCCGGCACCGGCTCCGCCTCGGCAGACCGGACGACGCCGGTGATGACGGTCTCCTTCTCCAGGTCCAGGCTGGCCGGCAGCGGCGCGGCCTGGTCCGGTGCGGCGCAGCCCGCAGCGGTGGGAAGCGTCATGATCAGGCCTCCCCGGGTTCGTCGCCGAGGGCGACCGGCACACCGATCAGCGAGCCGTACTCGGTCCAGGAGCCGTCGTAGTTCTTCACGTTGCGGTGACCCAGCAGCTCCTGCAGCACGAACCAGGAGTGCGACGAGCGCTCACCGATCCGGCAGTACGCGATGGTCTCCCTGCCGTCGTCGAGCCCCGCGTCGCCGTAGATCTTGCGCAGCTCGTCGTCGGACCGGAAGGTGCCGTCCTCGTTGGCCGCCTTGGACCACGGCACGCTGATCGCGGTAGGGATGTGGCCGGCCCGCTGCGCCTGCTCCTGGGGCAGGTGGGCGGGGGCGAGCAGGCGACCGGCGAACTCGTCGGGGCTGCGCACGTCGACCAGGTTCTTGGTGCCGATCGCGGCGACGACCTCGTCGCGGAAGGCCCGGATGGAGGTGTCCTGCTCCTGCGCGACGTACTGGGTCGCCGGGCGGGACACCCGGTCGGTGACGAGCGGGCGGGCGTCCAGCTCCCACTTCTTGCGGCCGCCGTCGAGCAGCTTCACGTCACGGTGGCCGTAGAGCTTGAAGTACCAGTAGGCGTACGCGGCGAACCAGTTGTTGTTGCCGCCGTACAGGATGACGGTGTCGTCGTTGCTGATGCCGCGCTCGGAGAGCAGCGCCTCGAACTGGGACTTGTTGACGAAGTCCCGGCGGACCTGGTCCTGGAGGTCGGTCCTCCAGTCAATCTTGATGGCGCCGGCGATGTGGCCGGTGTCGTAGGCCGAGGTGTCCTCGTCGACCTCGACGAAGACGACGCCCGGGGCGTCGAGGTTCTTCTCGGCCCACTCGGCCGTAACGAGTGCGGTGTCGCGACTCATCGAATCACTCCCTGGTGAGGATGGATGGTGAGCCAACGCGCGCGTATCGATGGATGCATCTGTCGCACCACGCGCGGGACCCAGCGGAAGGACGGGATCACGGGTTCGTGCGACGGCGCCGCTGCCGGGCGTTCGGTGGGATGACCGGAGGGTGCGAGAACCCTGTGCCGGTGGCCGCCGTCAGGCGGCCGGAGACAGCCCCGCCGTCAGATGACGGGGCGACACAGGCAGGTGGCCACGCGGCACAGGTCGACCGCGCGCCGTTTGGTGAGGTGGGTCCCCATGGCCAGGGAGCTTACCAGCCAGTGACCGTACTGCCACTCAGCCGACCAGCATCCGGGAATCGCCGGGGCCGCCGAGGATTCGGTGTCCCACCGCGCCTCCGGCGTCAGCCGGCGGAGTTGATCGGCACGTTCTTCGCGTCGGCGGTGACCGCCAGTCCTTCCGGCAGTGGGCGGACCTCCCGGACCGCGAGCTGGAACGGCAGGTCAGGCAGGGGTACGTCGATGGAGATGCTCTTGGCGTAGTTGCTCAGGAAAGCGCGGGCCAGCGGCAGGTTCGGCAGACCCGCGGCGTCCAGGTCGTTGAACCGCAGGGCGACCGCGCCGTTGTCGGCGACGGTCACGTCGGCGGTGCCGCTGATGGTGAGCTTCTGACCGAGGATGTCGGCCGGGGCGGTGACGGTGAGCTTGCCGTTCTGCTCGCCGAGGGTGAGCCCAGGGCGGTTCAACAGCGCGGCCAGGCTCTCGTAGCTGATCGTGCCGGCGCCGTTGACGGTGTCCGCCACGACGTCACCCTGGCCGGTGCGCAGGGTGTCCAGCGAGGCCCGGACGTTGCGGGCGGTCACATCGAGCACCGGCAGCCGGACGGCGTCACCCTCGACCGAGCCCTGCACGTCCCGCAGGTTGATGGTGATCCGCTGGTAACGGCCGTCCAGCACCTGGGTGAGGAACGGAGTTCCGCCCACCTTTACCTCAGGGGCGGAGGATTGCGCGCCCTGCTTGGCGATCTCCTGACGCACGCGGTCGGCGATCATCCGCTCGGCGACCCCGACCGCCACCCGGTCGGCGACCACCAGCAACCCGGCCAGCAGCAGGAGCAGAACGAACAGCCCGATCAGCAGCTTGCGGCCGCGCCGCCGGGGTCGCGCCTCATCGACCGGATAGTCCTGCGCCACGCCGCCTCCTGTCTCCGCCCGTCGCGCCGCGACGGGTCGTCCGTACCGGTGCCGCAGGGCGGCGCACCCGTAGGTACCCGACCGGCCGCGCGCTCAACCGTGACTCAGAGGAAGAGCATGCACATCGCGTACGCGGCGGGCGCCGCCAGGGCGAAGCCACCGAGCGGACCCTGCATGTGCCGGGCCACCCACATCGTGGGCGGCTCGCCGGCCATCAGCCGACCCGCCTCCGCGTACCCCACGGCGAGGTCGGAGAGGACGGCGGTGACCGCCGCGACCAGCCCGGTCACGGCGGCCCGCGTCGGCGTGAAGGGCGTCACCAGGTAGCTGCCGAGCAGGGCGCTGGTCAGCGTACCGACCATCGCGCCGGCCACCACGCCAGCCGCACCTCGGGGCACCTGCGGGGCCAGCCGGGGCCAGGGCAGCACGGCGTCGGTGAGCCGGGCGACGGTGAGCGCGACACCGCTCGCGGTCAGGCAGACGGTGATCGCCTGGGTGCCGGCCGGGATCCGGCTGAGCACGATCAGGGTGCCGATGGCCACCACCCCGACGACGATGAGCAGCGTGGCGCCGAGCGAGTCGGTGACCCGAACCCGGTCGACCCGACGAACCAGCTGGCCGAGCACCGCGGCGACGAACCCTCCGACGGCCAGGTAGCCCAGCGGCGCCAGGCCGGCGACGTCGGTCTGCACCGCGGCGATGTCGGCGAGCGCCGCGACCGCGGCGCTGATCCCGGCGACCACCAGCAGCGCGGGCGGGCGCATGGCCATCGTCCAGGCCAGCACGAACAGCAGTTGGACGCCGAAGATGATGAAGGCGAACGGCAACCGGTGACCGGGACCCGACGTCTGCGCGCCGAGCACCAGGCCGACACCGAGCAGCGCGGCGAAGCCGGCGATGGTCAGCGCCAGCTGGCGGTGCACCGCGACCGGGGGGATGACCTCCTCTTCCGGCTCATCGATCTCGTCTTCGGATCGGCGGGCCGGCTCACCGGCGCGACGGGCCCGGCGAGGCCCACCCCGTTCGCGGCGATCGCCATCGGTGGTGGCCGGGCCGGTACGCGGTGCGGGCGGTTGGCCGCGCGTCGCTGCGGCGGCCGGACCCGGTCGGGGCCCAGCGGGCCACGATTCGTGGCCGGCCTCGGGCGAGGTGGAGGGAAACACGACCCGATCGTGCCAGACCGACGGCCCGACGCGGTGGTCACGGGTTTCAGGGACGTTAAAATCCGTGCCACGATCAGGGGCAAGATGGGCAAACGGGAAATGGCCTGATGGCGTGGCCGGGGCGATCGGTTAGGCTCAACGCGTTACCCGCCCGTCAGCGACGCCGGGACCACGCAATTTCTCAGCGCACTCCTTGATGAGTGCGACTGGTCGCGTGCGGCCTCGCGCCGCCGGGACGGAGGTGATCGTGGAGATCCTGCTGCTGGTGACCGCGCGCGCAGGGGAACCGTCGGCTGTGCTGCCGGCACTCGACCTGCTGCCGCACTCGGTCCGCACCGCGCCGCGCGACGTCCGCACCCTGGTCGCGGGCCCCAGCCCGGACGCGGTGATGGTGGACGCCCGATCGGAGTTGAGCGAGGCCCGGGCGACCTGCCGGATGTTGCACGCCACCGGGCTCGGCGTGCCGCTGGTCGCGGTGGTGACCGAGGCCGGTCTGATCGCACTCAACGCCGACTGGGGCGTCGACGACGTCATTCTCGCCTCGGCCGGCCCCGCCGAGGTCGAGGCACGACTGCGGCTGGCGGTGGGCCGACTCAGCAACGCGACCGCCGGCGCGGGTGGCTCGATCCGGGCCGGCGAGCTGACCATCGACCCGGACACGTACGCGGCCAAGCTCAAGGGCCGCCCGCTCGACCTCACCTACAAGGAGTTCGAGCTGCTGAAGTTCCTGGCCCAGCACCCGGGCCGGGTGTTCACCCGGGACCAGCTCCTGCGCGAGGTCTGGGGCTACGACTACTTCGGCGGCACCCGCACTGTCGATGTGCACGTCCGGCGGCTGCGCGCCAAGCTCGGCTCGGAGTACGAGTCGATGATCGGCACGGTCCGCCAGGTCGGCTACAAGTTCGTCGTTCCACCGTCGCGGTCGCTTGCCGAGGCGGAGCACGCGCCCCTGCCGGTCTGATCCGGCGGCCCACCCCGGGCGATTTCGCATATGCCCTTTTCGCGCAGCTTGGCGGTTTTATCCTGACTGCCGGGCTTGTCGGAGAAAGGGGCAACGGTGCGCGCACTGAACACGGGGGCGACGGGCCGGCGTGACCGGCAAGCCGGGTGGAAGTCGTGACGCGGGGCAGCTCCACCGCGCGGGCCGCGGGGATCGTGACGCTGGTGGTGGTGGGGCTGCTCGGCTCCGCGTACGTGCTGGGCCGCAGCCTCGTCCCCGACCAGACGCCTCGACACACCACCGGTGTCACCACGAACGCCGACGGGCCGCACTACGCCGACCAACCCAGCATCGGTGAGCCGAGCGGATCCCCGAGCGCCAACGCCAGCGCCAGCCCGACCCGGAGCGGGCCAGCCGAGACCGGCCAGGACGGAATCGGACGAGACGCCGGAGGCGACAACCTGTTCGGCGCGCACACCACCACCGGCAGCCCGCGGCTCGCGCTGACCTTCGACGACGGGCCGGACCCGCGCTACACCCCGCAGGTGCTCGCCCTGCTGCGCGAATACGACGTGCACGCCACGTTCTGTGTGGTCGGCGAGAACGCGCAGAACCACCCCGAACTGGTCCAGTCGATCGTCGACGACGGGCACACCCTGTGCAACCACTCCTGGCAGCACGACGTCGGCCTGGGCACCCGATCGGCCGACGCGATCCGCTCCGATCTCCTGCGCACCAACGCGGCGATCCGGGCGGCGGTGCCCAACGCCCCGATCGTCTGGTACCGCCAGCCGGGCGGGGCCTGGACGTACCCGGTGGTGTCGGTGGCACGGCAGCTCGGCATGACCCCGCTGCACTGGTCGGTGGACCCGTCGGACTGGGACCTCCCCGGGGCCAGCAAGATCACCGCGACCGTGCTGACCCAGGCCCAACCGGGCTCGGTGGTGCTGCTGCACGACGCCGGTGGGAACCGACAGGGCACGGTGGACGCGCTGCGCCGGATCCTGCCCGACCTGACCTCGCGGTTCGAGCTGGAGGCACTCCCCACCGACCCGACGTGAGTCGCGGCTTTACCCCGACGGTCCAGGCGTCACGACACGCAACGGATACGGTGGCGGGATGAGCAGCGCGGAGCCGACCAGCGACCAGGTGACCCGGAGGGACCGACTGGCGTCGGCGGAGATCGCCGACGTACTGGCCCTCGCCAGCGCCGCGGGTGACACGGACGGCGCGGACCCGCTCGACGAACACGTCCTGCTCCGGCTGCGTGACCCCGACGCCCCCGCCGTGCACCTCATCGCCCGCGCCGACGACGGCACCCTCACCGGGTACGCGCATCTGGACACCACCGACCCCGTGGCCGGGATCGGGGTCGAGCTGGTGGTGCACCCCGCGTACCGGCGACGGGGCACCGGGCGGGCGCTCGCCCGGGGCGTACTCGCCTCGGCGACCGGGCCGCTGCGGGCGTGGGCGCACGGCGACCACCCCTCGGCCGCCGCGCTCGCCGTCGACCTCGGCTTCACCCGCGCCCGGGTGCTCTGGCAGTTGCGCCGGCCGTTGGCCGCACCGCTGGGTGAGCCGCGCCTGCCCGACGGGGTGGCGCTACGCGCGTTCCGACCCGGGGCGGACGACACGGCCTGGCTGGCCCTCAACGCGCGGGCCTTCGCCGAGCACCCCGAGCAGGGCCGGTGGACGTCCGACGATCTGCGGGTCCGCCTCGCCGAGCCGTGGTTCGACCCGGCGGGCTTCCTGCTCGCCGAGAAGACCGCGAGCGGCCGACTGCTCGGTTTCCACTGGACCAAGGTGCACGAGCGGCCGGGGTCGGCCCGAATCGGCGAGGTGTACGTCCTGGGGGTGGACCCGACCGCGCACGGCGGCGGGCTCGGCCGGGCCCTGACCACCGCTGGGCTGGCCCACCTGCGGGACAAGCGCGGCCTGGACCGGGTGATGCTCTACGTGGACGACTCGAACACCGGGGCCGTCGCGCTCTACGAACGGCTGGGCTTCGCCCGCTGGTCCGCGCACATCAACTACCACCTGGGCTGACCGTCGGCGGTCGCGCCGAGCGAGTCACCGGTGGGTAACGGCCGGGCGTCGGCGGCATAACGGGGAACCGGAAATATACCCATACTTCCGACAGGTGTACCGCGGTTCACTTAACGGACAACTCACCCTCAGCAAGCGGTCACCTCAGCGGCCGCACGTGTTCACCTTGCGTTCACTTGCGACCGGCGAACCGGCTACCTGGCACTTCTAACTTTCGTGTCAGCCGGTCACTGCCGGTCCTCGGGCCCCGGGATCGGGGTGCCAAGTCAGACGCGAAGGGAAACCCCTCAGGTGAAGCTCCAGCGGTACGGCGCGATTGCCGGCCTCGCCCTTGCTGCGACGCTCGGTCTCAGCGCATGCGGCTCGGACAACAACGAGCCCACCCCCGGCGCCAACGCTTCGGGCTCGGCCGCCGCGGTCGACTGCGCTACCGGCACGCTGAACGCCCAGGGCTCGTCGGCGCAGAAGAACGCCATGGCCGAGTGGATCAAGGCGTACCAGCAGAAGTGCCAGGGTGTCACGATCAACTACGAGCCCAGCGGCTCGGGCGCCGGCATCCAGGCGTTCATCGCCGGGACCGCCGACTTCGCCGGCTCCGACTCCGCGCTCAAGCCGGAGGAGCAGCCCCAGGCCGACGCCAAGTGCGTCGGCGGCAAGGCCATCCACCTGCCGATGGTGATCGGCCCGGTGGCCGTCGCCTACAACGTCAGCGGCGTGGACAACCTCCAGCTCAAGCCGGCCACCCTGGCGAAGATCTTCGCCGGCAAGGTCACCAAGTGGGACGACGCCACGATCAAGGCCGACAACCCGGGTGCCACGCTCCCGGCGACCACGATCCAGACCGTCCACCGCTCGGACGAGTCGGGCACCACCGACAACTTCACCAACTTCCTCTCCAAGACCGCTGAGGCCGACTGGACCCTCGGCAAGGCCAAGGCGTGGAAGGCCCCGGGCGGCACCGGCGCCAAGGGCTCGGACGGCGTGGCCAGCCGGGTCAAGGGCGCCGAGGGCTCGATCGGCTACATGGAGTGGTCGTTCGCCGAGAACGCCGGCCTGAAGATCTCCAAGATCGGTAACGGTGCGGGTGAGTTCGCCGCGCTGACCGCCGACGCGGCCGGCAAGACCATCGCCGGTGCCAAGGTCGAGGGCCAGGGCGACGACCTCAAGCTGTCGATCGACTACAACACCAAGGAGGCCGGGGCCTACCCGATCGTCCTGGCGACGTACGAGATCGTCTGCAGCAAGGGCCTCGCCGCCGACAAGCTCCCGCTGGTCAAGGGTCTGCTGGGCTACGCCGCCAGCACCGAGGGCCAGGCTGCCATGACCGAGCTGGGCTACGCCCCGCTGCCGGAGAGCGTCCGCACCAAGGTCGAGGCCGCAGTCAAGAACATCTCCTGACCGACACCACTCCGCAATCGAATCGAGCGAGCAGATGGGTGACACCCCCCACCGCTCGGCCGACGCCGGCACCGGCGGGACGCGCGTGACCCAGAGTCACGAGTGGCCCGCCGGTGCCTCGGCGCGTGTGGCCGAGGCACCAGTCAGCACCCGTTCCCCGGGCGGCACCGGGCTGGGCGGCGGCGGCGCGCTGCCGCGCAGCCGTAGGTTCGGCGCCGAGCGGGCCTTCCGCGGTCTCACCCTGGCCGCCGGCACCGCCGTTCTGGTCATCATCGCCGCCATCGCGATCTTCCTGGTCGTCAAGGCGGTGCCGGCCCTACGCGCCAACACCGAGAACTTCTGGTCCTACGAGGGCTGGTCGCCCAACGAGACGGAGCCGAAGTTCGGCATCGGTGCGCTCGCCTTCGGCACCGTGCTCAGCTCGGCGCTGGCACTGCTCATGGCGGTGCCGGTGGCGCTGGGCATCGCCCTCTACCTCTCGCACTACGCGCCGCGCCGGCTGGGCACCGCGCTCGGCTTCCTGGTCGACCTGCTCGCCGCAGTGCCGAGCGTGGTCTTCGGCCTCTGGGGACGGGACGTCTTCAGCAGCCCCGTCCGGGACTTCTCCGTCTGGCTGAACCAGCACTTCGGCTGGATCCCGCTCTTCGGCGGCGACGGCCCCTTCGGGGCGTCCGTCATGCTCGGCGCCCTGGTGCTCGCGATCATGGTGTTGCCGATCATCACCTCGCTCTCCCGCGAGGTGTTCCTCCAGACGCCGACCGCGAACGAGGAAGCCGCCCTCGCCCTGGGCGCCACCCGCTGGGAGATGCTCCGCACCGCGGTGCTCCCCTACGGCCGCCCCGGCATCATCGCCGCGATGATGCTCGGCCTCGGCCGGGCGCTCGGCGAGACCATCGCCCTGGCGCTGACCCTCGGCATCACCTTCGGCATCTCGTTCAACCTGATCCAGAACGGCGGCAACACCATCGCCGCCAACATCGCCAACGCGTTCGGCGAGGCGAACGAGACCGGCCGGGGTGCGCTGATCGCCTCCGGCCTGGTGCTGTTCGCCATCACGCTGATCGTCAACATCACGGCGCGGGCGATCATCTACCGCCGCCGGGAGTTCACGGAGTCGGCCGCATGACCACAACCGTCACCTCCCACCGCACCCGGCCGCCGGCCCAGCCCGACTCGCTGCGGGCCAAGCGGCTGCCCTGGTACGCCGCCCCGGCCATCGCCGTGGCGGCCCTGGCGCTCTCCGCCGTGGCCGTCTACGGCACCGGCATCGGCGGCCCGGTCCTCGTGGTCGTCCTCGGCGCGATCCTCTACCTGGTCGGGCTCTTCGCCGCCGCCAACACGGTCGAGGGGCGCCGATCAGCCCGCAACCGCACCTGGAGCGCCCTGATCCACTCCGCGTTCGTGCTCGCGGTGCTGCCGCTCGTCTCGGTCGTCTGGACGCTGGTCAGCAAGGGCACCGAGCGGCTGGACGGCAACTTCTTCCAGACCTCGATGAACAACATCGGGGCCCGGGACGCCAACGGTGGCGCGTACCACGCGATCGTCGGCACGCTGGAGCAGGTCGGTATCGCCACCCTGATCACCGTCCCGCTCGGCGTTCTCTGCGCGATCTACATCGTCGAGTACGGGCGGGGCAGGTTCGCCTTCGCGATCCGGTTCTTCGTGGACGTGATGACCGGCATTCCATCGATCGTCTCCGGCCTCTTCGTGCTGGCGTTCTGGGTGCTGATCGTGTCGCCGTGGTTCAACGACGGTCGGCCCAGCTTCTCCGGCTTCGCCGCCGCGCTCGCGCTGAGCGTGCTCATGCTGCCCACCATCGTCCGGTCCACCGAGGAGATGCTCCGCCTCGTACCGGCGCCACTGCGCGAGGGCGCGTACGCGCTCGGCGTACCCAAGTGGAAGACGATCCTGCGGGTGGTGCTGCCGACGGCGCTGCCCGGCATCGTCACCGGCGTCATGCTCGCCATCGCCCGCGCGGCCGGCGAGACGGCGCCGGTGCTGCTGGTCGCCGGCGGTGGCGCCGCGATCAACACCAACCCCTTCGAGAACAACCAGTCGTCGCTGTCCCTCTTCGTCTACCAGCAGGCCGGTGACGCGTCGAAGTACGCCCCGGCACGAGCGTGGACCGCGGCACTCACCCTGGTCGCCCTCGTGCTCATCCTGACGATCGCGGCGAAGCTGCTGGCCCGTCGCAACCGGCTCAGCCGATGAACCCCGGAGGTACCACCATGGCCAAGCGCGTCTCCGCCTCGAACGTCACCGCGTACTACGGCGGCTTCAAGGCGATCGAAAACATCAACCTGACGGTCGAGCCGAAGACGGTCACCGCTCTCATCGGGCCGTCCGGTTGCGGCAAGTCGACGTTCCTGCGGTCGATCAACCGGATGCACGAGGTGCTGCCGGGGGCCCGGGTCGAGGGCAGTCTGACCATCGACGACCAGGACATCTACGACCGGGACGTGGACGTCACTGCGGTCCGGCGCACCATCGGCATGGTCTTCCAACGGCCGAACCCGTTCCCCACCATGAGCATCTTCGAGAACGTGGTGGCCGGGCTGAAGCTCAACGGGGTCCGCAAGAAGTCGATCCTGGAGGACGCGGCCGAGAAGGCCCTGCGCTCGGCGAACCTGTGGGACGAGGTCAAGGACCGGCTGGGCAAGCCCGGCGCGGGCCTGTCCGGCGGTCAGCAGCAGCGGCTCTGCATCGCGCGGACCATCGCGGTCGAGCCGCAGGTCGTCCTGATGGACGAGCCCTGCTCGGCCCTGGACCCGATCTCCACGCTGGCGATCGAGGACCTGATGTTCCAGCTCAAGGACAAGTTCACGATCATCATCGTGACGCACAACATGCAGCAGGCCGCGCGTGTCTCGGACCGGACCGCCTTCTTCTCGATCGAGAAGACCGGCGACCCGGGCCGCCTGATCGAGTACGACAACACCCAGAAGATCTTCAGCAACCCGAGCGTGAAGAAGACCGAGGACTACATCACCGGCCGCTTCGGCTGAGCCGCTGATCCCGGTCCGCGGGGGCGTCGGTCGACCCGACCGACGCCCTTCCGCGTGCCCGAGACGCTTTCGACGCGCTTCCCAACGCGCCCCAGCCGGACGGGCCCCGAAGCGGGCCAGACCACGCCCAAGATCTGCGCAACTACCCGGATCCTGCTGCCTCCCGCGAGTCCGAGGCAGCAGGATCCCTGAACTTGCGCGGATCTTGACGGCACGCGCTGGGCGGGGGCGCGGCGCACGCTGGGGGCGCGGCCGCACGCGGGGGCGCGGCGCAGCGGGGGCGCGGCGCACGCGGGGCGCGGCGCGCACGGGCTCACAGTCAGGCCAGGACGAAGCGGGGTTCGCCGCCCGCGGGCAGGTCCAGGCGGGGGGTGACCGGGGTGGCGGCGTCCCGGTCGGCCGCCGCCCTCGCCACCCCGGCCAGGTCGCCGGCCGCCGCCACCTGGGCCAGCGTGACGATGGTCGGTGGCAGCATGGTCAGCTCGCCGGCCTGCGCGCGGGCCAACGCGTCCGCCGGCCGGATCCACAGGGTGTGGTCGGCCTCGCCGGAGACGTCGCGGGTCCGCTGTCCCGCCGGCAACAGGGCGACGAAGAAGTACGTGTCGAAGCGGCGCGGCTCGAACTCGGGCGTGATCCACCGACTCCACGGCAGCAGCAGGTCCGACCGCAGCGTGAGCTGTCGGTTGGCGAGCAACTCGGCGAAGCCCAGCCGGCGTCCCTCCAGATCCTGCCGGGCGGCCTCCCAGTCGTCCCCGCTGACGTCGCCCACCACAGTCGTGGGGTCCGGGCCGGCGAGCAGCACGCCGGCCTCCTCGAAGACCTCCCGGGCGGCGGCACAGACCACGGCCCGGGCGGCTTCCGGGGTCACCCCGAGCCGGCCCGCCCACTCGGTCGGAGCCGGGCCCGCCCAGTCCAGGTGTGCCGCGGAGTCGGAGCGATCCACCCCACCGCCGGGGAAGGCGTACATCCCGCCGAAGGTCATGGCGGCGACCCGGCGGATGACGTACACCTCGAAGTCGACGTCGGTCGGACGCAGCAGCAGCACGGTGGCGGCGACCCGCGGCACCGCCGGGGTGCCACCCTCGGCCTGGAACCGGCGGGCGTGCTCGACCAGGGCGGCCGGGGCGGCGAAGCCGTCACTGTCGATCGTCATGCCGCGAGCCTAGTTCCCCGGGCCGGACCACCACCGGGCCAGACCACCGGGCCAGACCACCGACCACGGCCTTTGCTCTGCTGCCGTTTACGCACCACCCTTACGCGGCGCCCTTACGCGGCACCCTTGCACACCACCCTTACGCACCACCCTTACGCGGCACCCCCGGGCCCGGCCGAGTGCTGGCGCATCGGCGGCAGCAGAGCAAAGGCGAGGCAACAGGTGGTCGGTAGGCGAGGGGTGGGGCGGGCGACCCGGCAACCGCAGGGTTAGCGTTTCGGCATGACTCGTTGGGGCATCCTGGCCACCGGCCACATCGCCAGCCGTTTCGCCGAAGACCTCCGGCTGGTTCCGGACGCCGAGTTGGTCGCGGTCGGCTCCCGCGCCGCGGAGAGCGCGCAGCGCTTCGCCGACACGTACGGCGCGAAGCGCGCCTACGGCTCCTGGGTGGAGTTGGCCGCCGACCCGGAGGTGGACGCGATCTACGTGGCGACCCCGCATTCCGCGCACTACGAGGCGGCGATGACCTGCCTCACCGCCGGGCGGGCGGTGCTGTTGGAGAAGCCGTTCACCCTCGACCTGGCGACCAGCACCGAGCTGGTGGAGACGGCCCGCGCCGCCGGGGTCTTCCTGATGGAGGCCATGTGGATGCGGTTGAACCCGATGATCCTGCGGGTGGTCGAGCTGATCGCGGACGGGGCGATCGGCACTGTTACCGGCGTCCGGGCCGACTTCGGGGTGGCCGGGCCGTTCCCGCCGGAGCACCGGATGCGCAACCCGGCACTGGGTGGGGGTGCCCTGCTCGACCTGGGGATCTACCCGATCAGCCTGGCTCACCTGCTGCTCGGGGTGCCGCAGCACGTCCGGTCCTGGGCGCGGCTCGGCCCGGAGGGTACGGACGAGAACACCGGCATCCTGTTCGGCTACGACAGCGGCGCGCTGGCGACGCTGAGCTGCGGCATGGTCGGGGCGAGTGAGCTGTCCGCCTCCATCACCGGCAGCACCGGCCGGATCGACCTGCCGGAGCCGTTCTTCCGGCCGGGTTCGCTGACCCTGCATCGGGCCGGCGCAAAGCCGGAGACGATCACCGCGGCGGAGGCCGGCAACGGCTACCAGTACGAGGCGATCGAGGTGCAGCGCTGCCTGGCCGCCGGCCTGACCGAGAGCCCGGTGGTGCCGCATGCCACCACCCTTGAGGTGATGACCCTGCTGGACACGGTCCGCGAGCAGATCGGCGTGCGTTACGTCTGAACAGGGAAGGGCCCCTTGCCACGGGGTGGCAAGGGGCCCTTTCAGAAACTCAGCCGAAGAGCGGGCGGACCAGCAGGTACGTCAGGCACGCGATGAGTGCGGCGGCCGGGAACGTGATGATCCAGGCGAGCACGATGTTGCCGGCCACGTTCCAGCGGACCGCGGAGAGTCGCTTGGTCGCGCCCACACCCATGATCGCCGAGGTGATGGTGTGGGTGGTGGAGATCGGCGCCTTCAGCACCAGGGCGTTGAAGTAGAGCACCGCGCTGGCGACGGTCTCGGCGGCGAAGCCCTCCGGCGGCCCCAGGTCGATGATCTTGCGACCGAGGGTGCGGATGATCCGCCAACCACCGGCGTACGTGCCGAGGGCCAGCATCGTCGCCGAGGTCCAGAACACCCAGCCGGGGATGTGCGTCTTGCTCTCCTGGAAACCGCCTGTGTAGAGCGCCAGCACCACGATGCCCATGGTCTTGGCGGCGTCCTGCATGCCGTGACCGACCGACATGGCGGCCGCCGAGGCGGTCTGCGCCCAGCGGAAGCCCCGGTTGAGCTTGCCCGGCTGCCCCTTCCGGAACAGCCAGAGGATGGCAAGCATCAGCAGGTAACCGAGGGTGAGACCGACGATCGGCGACAGCACCATCGGCAGCAGCACCTTCTCGCCGATGTTGACCCATTGCACGATGCCGCCGCTGGACAGCAGGGTCGCGCCGACCAGGCCGCCGAAGAGCGCGTGCGAGGACGACGAGGGCAGACCGAAGTACCAGGTGATCAGGTTCCAGGCGATCGCCCCGAGCACCCCGGCGAAGACCACACCGAGGCTGCTCACCCCGGTGGGGAGGGTGACCAGGCCGTCGCCGACGGTCTTGGCCACGCCGGCGCCGAAGTGGGCGCCGACGAAGTTGCCGACCGCGGCGAGCCCGAGGGCGATCCGGGGTGTCAGCGCCCGGGTGGAGACACTTGTCGCGATCGCGTTCGCGGCGTCGTGGAAGCCGTTGGTGTAGTCGAACGCCAGGGCTACCGCGATCACCGCCAGTACGGCGATGAGTTCAGGAGACACCGGCTCAGGACTCCTTGACCGCGATGGTCTCGACGGTGTTGGCCACGTGCTCGAAGGCGTCGCAGGCGGCCTCCAGCTCGTCGGCAACCTCCTTCATCTTCAGCACGGTCAACGCGTCGTACTCACCGGAGAAGAGCCGGACGAGCAGCTGCCGGTTGATCCGGTCGCCCTCGTTCTCCAGCCGGTTGCACTCGATCCAGTAGTCCTCGAGGTCCTTCATCGACTTCAGCCGGGGCATCGCGTCGGCGGTCAGCTTCGCCTGCTGGTCGAGCACGTTGACCATCTCGTGCAGCTCACGGGGCAGCGCCGGAAGCTCGGTCAGCCCGTACAGGTAGAGCAGGTCGCCGACTGCTTCCAGGTGGTCCATCACGTCGTCCAGCAGCGAGCCGAGCCGGTAGATGTCCTCCCGGTCGAACGGGGTGATGAAGGTCGAGTTGATCTTCTTGTACAGGTCGTGGGTGATCTGGTCGCTGTCGTGCTCGACCTCGGTCAGCCGCTCGCTGACCGACTGCACGTCCACGCCGGGCAGGGCCAGCTCGTTGAGCAGCGCGGTGCCCCGGACCAGGTTCTGCGCGGCCCTGGTGAAGAGCTCGTAGAAGGCGCCCTCGGTGGGGCGGAAGGAAAACTTCACAGCACAGACCTCGTCGCATCGGTGGAAGGGTGGCGGCGCCCGAGAGCGCCCACTCGGTGAATGCTAGGAAACGCCCGAACCAGGAATTCGCCGGCCCACCCCTGGCCAGGCACCATTCACCGCTCGTTCACCTGCCGTTCATCTCGGCTGCCCCACCCGCACCCGCTCCCCCAGCCAGCAGGCGCTTCCGCTCCCGCGCCACGTCGAAATCGGCAGCCGGATACCCGAGTTCGAGCGTGTCGAACGTCTCACGTAGCAGATGGGCCACCGCCCAGTCCCGGTACCACTTGCGGTCCGCCGGCACCACGAACCAGGGCGCGGCGTCCGTGCCGCACCGGCTCAGGGCCTCGGCGTACGCGGCCTGGTAGTCGTCCCAGTGCCCCCGCGAGTCGATGTCGGAGGGGTTGTACTTCCAGTGCTTGCGCGGGTCGGTGAGCCGGTCCAGCAGGCGCTCGCCCTGCTCGGCGTACGAGATGTGCAGCATCACCTTGATCAGGGTCACACCGCCCTCGGTCAGCTCCCGCTCGAACGCGTTGATCTCGTCGTAGCGGGCCCGCCAGATCGTCTCCGGCACCAGCGAGCCGACCCGGGCGATCAACACGTCCTCGTAGTGCGACCGGTTGAACATCCCCACGTACCCCGGCGGCGGCAGCTCCCGGCGAATCCGCCAGAGGAAGTCGTGCCGCAGCTCCTGGCGAGTCGGCGGCCCGAACGAGCGGATGTGCAGGCCCAGCGGGTTCATCGCGCCAGCCACCCGCTTGATCGTGCCGTCCTTGCCGCCGCAGTCCATGGCCTGGAGCACCAGCAGCACCCGGCGCGCCGGCCGCTCCGACCCGGTCTTGGCCATCGCGAAGAGCATCTCCTGCCGCCGGCCCAGCTCCTCGCCGACCAGCTCCAGCTGCTCCCGCGCCCAGGTCTTACGGTGCGCGCCGCGGCCCGCCGGCCCCGGCAGGCCGGGCATGGACCGCGGGTCGATCGCGCCGAGATCCACCGGCGCGGTGACCAGCAGCAGCTCCCGTACCGAGCCGCCGTCCGGCGCCACGATCTGCCCTTGCTGGGGTGCGCTCATGCACGGATCATCGCCCACCCACCGCCTCTCCGCCCGCCGAGAGGGATCCGCCTCATCACCGCGTTCGCGGTGGACCAGGGCCGGATCAGACCACCAGGGCCAACCATTTGCGGTACGCGGTGGCGAACGGCTCCGTGCCGTCGCCCAGTGCCCCGAACAGTCGTTGGGCTGCGGCCTCGGCCTCGGCCACCACGTCGTCCGGGTAACCGAACCGGGCCCGGTGCTCGGCGAACTCGTCCTCGTCGAGCAACTCCACCAGCCCGGTGGCCCGGCGCCGGACGACGTCCAGATCGAGGTCGATCAGGTGAACGGTGTCGTCGGACTCCCAGCGGGCCGGCGTGGTGATGTCGCAGTAGACCTCGCTGGTCCGGGGCGGGGGGTTGAACATGGCCGTCCACCAGGCACGATGTGGCACCAGCAGCACGAACGGGATCTTCTCCACCGAGGGCCGGCCGTGGTAGACCGATTCGGTGCCCTCAGGCACGCCGAGCCAGATGCCGAGATCATCCTCGGTGAGCCGGCGGGCCGGGTAGTCGCGGTGGGCGCTGCCGTCGTACTTGCGGTAGATCACACGGACCACGTCGCTCGGCATGATTCGCACCCTAACCGATACAGCCCAACGCGTCGTAGCGCGGCCGTAACCGGACGGGGTCGGTTGGACACCCTGCTCAGCCGGCAGCACGCCACGCGGCGGATGGGCGCGGCCGGTGTCGGCGGCGCCGGGTACCGTCGCACGGTGACTCCGCCCCGCACCGCCACCGGTTCCGCCACCCCGTCGGCCCGTGCCAAGGGCCGGCGGCGGGGTGCTCGGCCCAGTGGCAGGGAGCTGCTGGCAGCGGCGGTGGGCGCGGTGCCCGGCGGCGCGGAACGCCCCGGTCAGTTGCAGATGACCACGGCGATCGAGGAGTGCGTGGCCGGCGGCGAGCATCTGCTCGTGCAGGCGGGCACCGGCACCGGCAAGTCGCTGGCCTACCTCGCACCGGCGCTCACTGTGGACGGTCCGGTGGTGGTCTCCACCGCCACCCTGGCGTTGCAGTCCCAACTGGTCGACCATGACCTGCCCCGGCTCGCCGACGCGGTCGAGCCGGTGCTGGGCCGTCGGCCCACCTTCGCCGTGCTCAAGGGCCGCCACCACTACCTCTGCCTGGCCCGACTGGACAACTCCACCGAGGAGGAGCCGGAGGACACCCTCTTCGACGCCCCGGCGACGCGCCCCGGCGGCGGGACGAAGTGGCTCGGTGAGGCGGGCCGGTTGGGCAAGCAGATCGAGCGGCTGCGTGACTGGGCCGAGAAGACCGCCACCGGCGACCGCGACGAACTGGACCCGGGCGTCGACGACCAGGCCTGGCGGCTGGTGTCGATGCCGGCCCGCGAGTGCGTCGGCGCGACCCGTTGCCCGTTCGGGCAGGAGTGCTTCGCCGAGGCGTCGAGGGCCCGCGCCCGGGAGGCCGACATCGTGGTGACCAACCACAGTCTGCTCGCTGTCGACATGCTCGCCGACCGGCACATCGTGCCGCCGCACAAGCTGCTCATTGTGGACGAGGCGCACGAGCTGGCCGACCGGGTCTCCTCCGCGGCCCAGGCGGAGCTGGTGCCGGAGCTGATCGACCGGACCACCCGGAGAGCCCGTACGCTGCTGCGCCCGGAGACCGCCGAGGCGCTCACCGCCGCCGGTGACGCCCTCGCGGTCGGGCTGGCCGAGGCGCCGGCCGGGCGGATCACCGCCGGGTTGCCGACGCCCCTGCGGGAGGCGTGCACGCTGCTCGACGCGGCGACCCGCACCGCCCTGGACGCGATCGGCGACGTCAAGGCCGATGACCCCGACCCGGTCCGCAAG
This sequence comes from Micromonospora sp. NPDC005220, assembly GCF_040607895.1. NCBI lineage: Bacteria > Bacillati > Actinomycetota > Actinomycetes > Micromonosporales > Micromonosporaceae > Micromonospora > Micromonospora sp. NPDC005220. The sequence continues at coordinate 291 of NZ_JBEXHP010000047.1, read as the reverse complement.
CAGCAGGCCAAGGCCGCCCTGGACGAGCTCTCCAGCACCGCGCAGCGGCTGCTGGAGGAGGCCGACCACGACGTGGCCTGGGTGGAGAAGAACGACAGCGGCAGCCGCCGGGCGCTGGTGGTCGCGCCGCTGTCGGTGGCCGGCACCCTCGCCACCCAGCTGTACGACGAACGCACCGTCGTCGCCACCTCGGCGACCCTGGCGCTGGGCGGCCGGTTCGACACGGTCGCCCGCGCCCTCGGGCTGGACGCGCCGCCGCCTGCCCCGCCGACCCCCGCCGCCGCCGCGCTG